>ONVP01000198.1 GCA_900321315.1 uncultured Bacteroidales bacterium | reverse complement strand
CTCAACTCATGCGACATTCCTTTTTCCGACGACTTGAAGCGCTTCAGCCAAGATTACCTTGAACTGACCACCAAAGCCGCCAACGATTGTGAGAGCAGTTTCCTTGAAGACCACATGATCATCGGCACCTCCGCAATGATACAAACTGAATTGGATTGCATCGTCAACCAATACACCGACTTGTTCTGCAATCCGATGGTGATGTGGGGCAAATATCGCAAAACCTTGTTTAAGACCACTTTGCCCATCAGTTTCCAGTTCCATCATGTTCAGATGGATGGCGGACATGGGGCGCGGTTTTTGGACGAACTGCAAAAAGAAATCAAAGCTGCGGAAAAGAGTTTATAAATGGACGCAACGACACCAAAGCTTTTGGCCAACCTCATCACAAGCATCCGCATCTTGTGCAGCCTCGCCATCTTGTTTTGCCCCGTGTTTTCAGTGGCTTTCTATGCGCTGTACATCACCGCAGGCGTTTCCGACATGGCCGATGGTTGGGTGGCAAGGAAAACAAATTCGGTCAGCGCATTTGGTGCCAAATTGGATATGATTGCAGATGTTATCTTTGTCATCGCCTGTTTGGTCAAGTTGCTCCCAATCATGGAAATCCCAGTTTGGCTCTATGTTTGGATGGGCATCATCGCTTTCATCAAAGTAGTGAATATCATTTCGGGCTTTGTCGTCCAGAAGCAGTTTGTGGCCGTCCATAGCGTAATGAACAAAGTTACGGGGGCACTTCTGTTTCTTTTTCCGCTGACGCTATCTTCCATTGACATAAAATACAGTGCAACAGCGGTTTGCATCATCGCCACCTTTACCGCCATTCAGGAAGGGTGCTTCATCAGGACAAAAAAGACAGCTTAAATCAAATCCGCTTCAGCCAAAGACCAAGAAAACGGTCATACACGATGTAGCCACTGGGGGTCTGATAGACCAAGTCCTTATCAACCAACACCTTCAATGCCGACTTGACACTGCTGGCGCTGGGCAGTTCAAAACGTTTGATAAACTCATTGCCAAATGGCTGTCCAACGACATCTGCATGGGCGATGGCTTTGAGCAGGCTAAACTGGTTGTCGGTCAAAAACGAGACAAGCCTCTGATTAACCACCATATTTTTGCCGTTTTTTCTTTTCAAGAAAGTTTTTCCAGAACGACAACACATGAGCTATTGTGTTGAAGGAAACGAGCGAACTTATCGGATGCGTGAGCTGCCATCCTGAGTCCCTGTTTCACCCCCCAATCTCATCCAACTCCAACCACCGAAGTTCCTTCTCGTCCAACAAATCCTTAATCTCCTGCAAGCGGTTGCCCATTTGTTGCAACTTTTGGTAATCGGATTCGCTATTCAAAGCTTCGGTCAGAGCCTGTTTTTCGGCTTCGAGGTCGGCCATTTCTTTGGTAAGGTTCTCATATTCACGCTGTTCCTTAAAGGAGCGTTTCACCTTCTCGCGTTGTTTCATGGGTCGGGGTTCTTCCTTCACTTGCGCTGATTTCTCCTTGCGTTCCTCTTTCTGTTTGGCATCCAACCAATCTTTGTATTGGGAATAGTTGCCCATGAAGCCTTTTACATTGCCTTCACCTTGAAACACAAAGAGTTGATCCACCACTTCGTCCATGAAGAAACGGTCGTGAGAAACCACCAAGAGGCAGCCACCGTAGCCTTGCAGAAAGTCTTCAAGTTTCTGTAAGGTCAACAAATCGAGGTCGTTGGTAGGCTCGTCGAGGATGAGGAAGTTGGGGTTCTGCACCAAGACGGTCAATAGATAAAGTCGCCGCTTCTCGCCACCGCTGAGCAAGGCCACAGGTTGGCGGTGCATCTTGTAAGGGAACATGAAATGCGCCAAAAGCTGGTCGGCGGTATAGACCTTGTCCTTACCATAAGTGACCACCTCTGCGATGTCGCGCACGGTGTCAATCACGCTCTTGCCCTCGTCGAATTGGATGCCTTCTTGCCGGTAGTAGCCGTAACTGACTGTTTCACCAGTTTTTATGCGACCTTGGTCAGGAAAGACGCTGCCCGTTATCAGATTCAGGAAAGTCGATTTTCCTACCCCATTCTTGCCAATCAAGCCGATGCGTTCGCCACGCTTGAAGACATAGTCGAAGTCCTTCAAAACGGCAAGGTCGCCGTAGGACTTTGATACATTGCTCATTTCCAGTATCTTGCCGCCCAGGCGTTGCATCTGCAAGCCAAACTCAAGCCGCTCGTCCTGTTCTTGGTATTTCGACCTTTCTTTCAGGTCGTAAAAGGCATCGATGCGGCTTTTCGACTTGCTCGTGCGGGCTTGCGGCGTACTGCGCATCCATTCCAGTTCATGCTTCAGCAGTTGGCTGTTGCGTTCCGCCGTGGCACGTTTCACCTCCTCGCGCTCACGACTCTTTTGCACATAATAGTCGAAGTTGCCATTGTGGGTGTACATCACGCCTTGGTAAAGCTCAAAGATCTTATTGCACACTCTATCAAGGAAATAGCGGTCGTGGGTCACCATCAGCAGGGTCATGCTTGATTGCTTGAGAAACTTTTCCAACCACTCGACCATCTCCACGTCAAGATGGTTCGTTGGCTCGTCAAGTATCAGGAAATCAGGTTCGTGGAGTAAGACCAAGGCCAAAGCGAGGCGTTTCACCTGTCCGCCCGAAAGTTCCTCGACGTTTCGCTCCAAATCGTTCAACGCAAAACGGGTGAGGTATTGCCTGGCCTTCAGGTGCTGCTCTTCGCTGAGGTCGGCGATCAAGTCGGAAATGCGCGTTCCTTCTGGATAAACGGGCAACTGTTCCAAATAGCCAATTTTCAGGTCGTTGGCATAGATAATCGTCCCCGTGTCGGGCGATTCCTTCCCCACCAAAATCTTCAGCATAGTCGATTTGCCAGAGCCGTTGGTGGCAATCAAAGCGGTTTTGTCGCCCTTGTCGATGCCGAAAGTGACATCATCAAAAAGCGTCTTGATACCGTAGGATTTTGATATGGAATTAACTGATAGATAATTCATTAAAAAGAACTTTGTACATACTCATCGGGAGATTTGGACCACTCGGAAACCTGTTCCTCCGTCATGCCCGACTTGAGCACCTTACTTGATTCAATACCGCAAACCTTAGATTTGCAGCGTGATTGTCTGCAAACAGGATTGCAAGTGCAAAAATAGTAAATTTGCGACAAGTGTCAGTAAGTTATGAGTAAAAAGTACGAAACCGGAACGACATGAATCAAGAAAATCCCGACCAAGGCCGAGATTTTCAAGAACCAAAAACCAAAATTTATGAAACCAATAAGCGGCTGCTACAAAACACAGCCAGATGATTCTAAAGAATCGCGGCAAAAATACAAATTTTTCTCATTCGCAACGGCTTTATTCAAAAAAAACGCTTTTTTTTTCCAAAAACACTTGACAAAACCGAAGAAATGGTTTAATTTTGCATTTTCATCACTAATTCTAACAACTATGGACAAACTAACTGAAAGAATCATGACCAACGACAGCCTCGACGAAACTGAGGCCAATGCCAAACTCAATTTGATTTACATCAAGATGCAACACTCTGACATCAAGCAATTTGTGGACGAGTTCACGGAATGGCTGATGGTGGAAAAAGAGATGAACTACAAGGCCATCCTGCAAACGCCCGATTCGGAGTTGCACGACATTTACTTGAACGAGTACAAGCGTTAATCTTTTGCGCTTGTGTGCAGTCGGCGCAGGTCATACAATTCGTCAAGATGCACCTTCAGGCGACGCGCCATGGGGCGGAAGGTGTAGTAGGTGATTGTGGCCGAGATGGGCGCTCCCACCAAAGGCAGCACCTTCCCCACTCCCTTGGCGAAACCTTCCTTGGTCATGTTGATGCCAATCCATTGCGCAATTTTGATGGCATAATGCGCCAAAACGCTTTCCGAAACCTTTAAGCCTGCGTTTTTCGATACCTGCCCGACCATTTTTGTCAGGGCTTCGACAGCCATCTTATTGCCCATCATTGCGCCGACAAAGAGCGTCATGATTTGCAGCGAGCCGTCGTCCAACTGCTTGTTCACGTTGGTCAGGGCGGGCCAGCCGTAGAGGTAGATCAGCTTTTGCATGAGCGCGAGGATGTGGCCGTAAAACTGGGTGAGGTCGGTGGGAATAGTGCCCGCCATCCACCAGCCGCCGGGCAAGCCCATCAGCGCTGAGGTGCCGCACACCATCGTCAAATGATAACTGATGCATTGGTTGGCCAACCTGTCTATCTCCTTTTTGTTCAACACTTTAAGTGGCGTGTCATCCAAAGCGACCATCATCTCCATCGGGGTGCAGAACTTCGACAATTCCTTGGTCAGGAACTCGTCGCGGTCCACCTTCACGAAAGGCAGATTGACGCTCGTAGAGAGTACTCTATTCCAGAGGGTTACGCTTTTGTCTTTGTTTTCTTCAGTCATTCTTTTCGTTTTTATGCAGGGTCTTAGCCTGCTGGCATCCGCCATTTTCCCCGACGTTGCGCGTCGTTTTGGCATCCGCCATTTTCCCCGACGTTGCGCGTCGGGCTGAATTAAATCGCCCTTTCAGGGCTATCTCACCCCATACCTCATACCTCCCAACTAATACCCATACTTCTCCTTCCACTTGTCACGCAGGTTCTTGCGCAGTTCGCGCTCGCGGGGGTTGTCTTGGGGTACATACAAAACCGTGCCAGAAATTTCGTTTGGCAGGAATTCCTGCTCCACAAAATTGCCCGAATAGGCGTGGGCGTATTTGTAACCATCGCTGTAGCCGAGGTCTTTCATCAGTTTGGTTGGGGCATTGCGGAGATGCAAGGGCACCGACAAATCGCCGGTTTCACGCACAAGGGCTTGTGCCGCGTCGATGGCGGCCACGGCGGCGTTGCTCTTCGGCGACGAGGCCAAATAGGTGACCGTCTGCGCCAAGATGATGCGACTTTCGGGCCAACCGATTTTGTTCACTGCATCGAAGCAGGCGTTGGCGAGCAAAAGCGCGTTGGGGTTGGCGTTGCCAATGTCCTCAGACGAGAGAATCAGCATCCGGCGGGCGATGAAAAGCGGGTCCTCCCCTGCCTCGATCATGCGGGCGAGGTAGTACAAGGCCGCGTTGGGGTCGCTGCCGCGAATCGACTTGATGAAAGCGGAAATGATGTCGTAGTGCATCTCTCCCTGCTTGTCGTACTTCACGAGGTTGCTTTGGATGCAGTCGGTGGTGAAATCGTTCGTGATGACCAATTCCTCGGTAGTTTCGTCCAAATCGTTTAGTGAAGTAACGACCAATTCAGTGGCGTTCAGCAATTTACGACCGTCTCCGCCGCTGATTTGCATCAAGGCTTCGGGTTCCTTGACGGTGATTTTCTTTCCGAAATCGTATTCCAACGCCTTCACAGCCTTTGCCAAAAGGATTTCGAGGTCTTCCTTCTCCAAGGATTTCAGCACATACACCTGACAGCGCGACAGCAAAGGCGAGATGACCTCAAACGAGGGATTCTCCGTGGTCGCGCCAATCAAAGTGACCAAACCGCGCTCCACGGCACCGAGCAACGAGTCTTGCTGCGACTTGCTGAACCGGTGGATTTCGTCTATAAATAAAATAGGTGCTTCGGGAGCCATTCTTGCGCGGTCAATGACTTCGCGCACTTCCTTCACGCCGCTGCTGACGGCACTGAGTTGGAAGAACTGCCGCTGCACCTGCTTGGAGATGATAAAAGCCAAGGTGGTCTTGCCCACGCCGGGCGGCCCCCAGAAAATCATGGACGGCACA
>ONVP01000057.1 GCA_900321315.1 uncultured Bacteroidales bacterium | reverse complement strand
CGCACCAGAGGGTGCTCACGATGAGCAGGATGATGTAGTTTTGCTTGCCGAAGGGCATGACTTTTTGGTCTTCAGTCTTTTCGACCATTTCTTTCTTTGTTGTTTCTTTTGCCATGTTGGTGATTTGTTATTTCAGGTTTCAATTCGAGATTTTTTGAACGCGGATTGCATGGAAAGTTTCTTTCTTGATTCGATTCGGATTTCGCAGGACTTGCGGCAAGCCGCAAGCTATCCGATAAATCCGTGTCATCTGTGTTCATCCCATGATTCATGCTTTTGTCGGTTTTACATATAGAGTCGGTCAATGTCGGCGTGGAGGTATTTCCGCAGGGCAAGCCTTGTGGAGAGTCCGCCGAGCAGGATGCCCAATACAATGATACTGATGAATATGCCGACAACGATTCTAAGGTCTTGAATGTAATAGAGTTCTGTGATTCGTTTGGTAAGTCCGTAAAGCATCAGCGCGAGCAGCAAATCGGCAAGCAAAGCCCCGAAGAAGCCTTGCGAAATGCCGTTTCGGATGAACGGACGGCGGATGAAAGCCGGCGTGGCACCCACCAACTGCATGCTGCGAACGAGGAAGCGGTTGGAATAAACTTGCAACCGTATTGCGTTGCGTATCAATGTGATGGCGATGATGAGCAACACTAAGGCGGCCACCATCAGGGCGAGGCCGATGCGGCTCACGTTTTGGTTGATGAGGTCAACGAGCGACTTTTGGTAATAAATCTCCTTGATATTCTTGTTTCCAGCAAGTTGCTCCTCGATAATGGCCAAACTGTCGGGATGGGTGTAGGCAGCGTTGAAGCGCACGTCGATGGAAGGCAGCAGCGGGTTTTCCTCGTTGCCGATCCATTGCAGGAAGTCCTCGCCGAGGTCGTCGCTCAGGCGGCGGATGGCCTCGTCCTTGGTGATGTATTCCGTCGACTTCACGGCGGGCATGGCATCAAGTTCCTTTTGCAGGCGCAAGATGCTGGATTCCTTCACGTTGCTGTTCATCACAATCTCAAAACCGATGTTCTCCCTGATGTGGTTGGAAAGGCTCTGTGCGTGCATCATCAGCAAGGCAAACACGCCTAACAGAAAGAGTACCAGGGTGATACTCATCAGCGACATGAAATAGGAACCTGCCACGCGGCGCTTGTTTGAACTCTTTTCTGACATCTTTGCCTCAACCGTTTTGCTTTGAAACGGCAAAGATACACATTAATTACAATGGTTCTTAGATTTATCTGCGACGAGTGTAAAAATCTTGTATCGCTGTTCCTTGAAACAACCTTAAATAGAAGGCTTTATATGCGGTGCGGATGTGAATCACATCGAACCCAAACAGACATAGGCAGACCGTTTTTTCTTTGATGCAGCCCAAGTGGCTGTCTATAATGCCAGAAGATACGAAAGAAGCAATGAAACAGGGGCAAAGCGGTATCCCTTCCGGCTGCAAAGATACGGCGTGGCCCTGACTTTTTTCCCGATTTTTATCCATCTGGCTTATAATTCGGAATTTTTACGTAAGTTTGTGCCGATTTTTTCAAGACAACAATCAACAAATCTTTAGCAATATGAAAAAAGCATTCTCAGCAATCGTGGCCTTGGCTCTCGTTTTCTGCTTCGGCAAAGCCAACGCCTGCACCAATTTCCTCATCACCAAAGGCGCCTCGACCGACGGCTCCTGCATGATTTCCTACGCTGCCGACAGCCATGTGCTCTACGGCGAACTCTACCACTATCCCGCCCAAGACTGGCCCGCTGGCGCCATGCTCGACGTGTATGACTGGGACGGCGGAATGTATCGCGGCCAAATCCCGCAAATTGCCCACACCTACAACGTGGTCGGCAACATGAACGAATACCAGTTGGCCATCGGCGAAACCACCAACGGCGGCCTCGAATGCCTTTGGGGAAGCCCGGGCATCATCGACTACGGCAGCCTGATTTACATCACCTTGCAACGCGCTAAGACCGCCCGCGAAGCCATCAAGTGCATGGGCGAATTGGTGGCCAACTACGGCTATGTCAGCGAAGGCGAGTCGTTCTCGATTTGCGACACCGAAGAGGTATGGATCCTCGAAATGATCGGCAAAGGCCCGCAGCACAAAGGTGCCGTGTGGGTGGCTCGCCGCATCCCCGACGGCTATGTGAGCGGCCATGCCAACCAAGCCCGCATCACCACCTTCCCCTTGGCCAAGAAAAACAAGACCAGCATCACTTTCAAGCAAATTGACAAGCTCTTCAAGGACGCAAACATCGACTGCGTGTATGCCGACGATGTCATCAGCTTCGCCAAGGAGATGAAACTCTACAACGGACCGGACGAGAAGTTCTCGTTCTCAGACGTTTACAACCCCGTCGATTTCAGCGGTGCCCGCTTCTGTGACTTGCGCGTGTGGGCGATGTTCAACAAGGTTACGGACAACATGAAGGACTATTGGGGCTATGCCACGGGTCGCGACATCAAGCGTGTGCAGCCATACACCGCCGGAATGTGCCAAACGCCCGACAACTTCCCGACCAACCGTATGCCCTTGTGGGTGAAGCCCAACAAGAAGGTCAGCGTGCTTGACATGATGGACTTCATGCGCGACCATCTCGAAGGCACCGAACTCGATATGTCGCAAGACGTGGGCGCAGGCCCGTTCCATTGCCCTTATCGCTGGCGTCCGATGCAGTTTGAGGTGAACGGACAGGAATATGTGCACGAGCGCACCACCGCCACCCAACAGACCGGCTTCAGCTTCGTGGCCCAAAGCCGCGGCTACTACGACTGGCCCATCGGCGGCATCATCTGGTTTGGCGTGGACGACACCGACAACACCGTCTATTGTCCGATGTTCAGCTGCATGACCGAAATCCCCGAGTGCTTCCGCGCAGGCAACGGCACGATGACAGAATGGTCGGAAACCGCCGCTTTCTGGGTTTTCAGCCAGATGAGCAACTGGGCCTACACCAAGTATGACCACATCCATCCCGAAATCCGCGAAGTGCAACGCGGAATGGAAACGAAGTGGGCGCAAACCACCGTCCCCGAACTGAGCGAGCGCGTGTTTGCCATCAAAGGCAGGGAAGCCCAAGTGAGGGAACTCACCAAGTTCTCCTGCAATGCCGCCACCGAAATGACCGCCACATGGAAACGCTTATACCAAAAACTGTTCATGAAATACATGGACGGCAACGTGAACACTGCCGCCGAACCCAAGCCCGGACACAAATATGTGCCCATCAACAGCGCACATCCGAAATACAGCGACGAGTACTACCAAATCCTCATCGAAAAGACCGGCGACAAGTATAAAGTTTATTAAACAACAGTTAAACAACCAACAATTAACGTTTTATGACTAACCCAGAAGAAAAAGTAACGGAAAAGAAATCGCTCAATTTCATTGAAGCGAAGGTGGAAGAAGACCTCGCCAACGGCAAGAACGGCGGTCGCGTGCAAACGCGCTTCCCCCCAGAGCCGAACGGCTACCTCCACATCGGCCACGCCAAGGCCATCTGCCTCGACTTCGGCATCGCCGCGCAACACGGCGGCGTGTGCAACCTGCGCTTCGACGACACCAACCCGACCAAGGAGAACATGGAGTACGTCGATGCCATCAAAGAAGACATTCAATGGCTTGGCTTCCAGTGGGGTAACGAATACTACGCCTCCGACTACTTCCAGCAACTTTGGGATTTTGCCATAGAACTGATCAAACGCGGCAAGGCCTACATTGACGAGCAAAGCTCCGAAGAGATTGCCGCTCAGAAAGGCACGCCCACGCAGCCCGGCACCGAAAGCCCCTACCGCAACCGCCCCGTTGAAGAATCGCTCGACTTGTTCCAAAAGATGAACAGCGGCGAGATTGGCGAGGGCAAGATGGTGCTTCGCGCCAAGATCGACATGGCCAACCCGAACATGCACTTCCGCGACCCGATCATCTATCGCGTCGTGGATACGCCGCACCACCGCACGGGCACCAAGTGGCACGCCTACCCGATGTACGACTTCGCCCACGGGCAAGGCGACTACTTCGAGGGTGTCACCCACTCGCTCTGCACCTTGGAGTTCGTGGTGCATCGTCCGCTGTACGACCTGTTCATCGACTGGCTCAAGGAAATCCGTGGCGAGGGCGACAACATGGACGACAACCGTCCGCGCCAAACCGAGTTCAACAAACTGAACCTCAACTATATCCTTCTGAGCAAGCGCAACCTGCTCGTCCTCGTCAACGAGGGCTTGGTAAGCGGTTGGGACGACCCGCGTATGCCCACGATTTGTGGCTTCCGTCGCCGTGGCTACACGCCCACTGGCATCCGGAAGTTCATCGACAAGATTGGCTACACCACCTACGACGCCCTGAACGACTTCGCCCTGATGGAGAGCGCCCTCCGCGAAGACCTCAACGCCACCGCCAACCGCGTGGCCGCTGTGGTCAATCCGATGAAATTGGTTATCACCAACTATCCCGAAGGACAAATTGAGGAGATGGAAGCCATCAACAACCCCGAGGACGAGAGCGCAGGCAGCCACAAGATTGCCTTCAGCCGCGAGCTTTGGATTGAAAAAGAGGACTTTATGGAAGACGCGCCGAAGAAATACTTCCGCATGACCCCTGGCAACGAAGTGCGCCTGAAGAACGCCTACATCGTGAAATGCACGGGCTGCAAGAAAGACGAGAACGGCGAGGTCGTGGAAGTTTATGCCGAGTACGACGCCGACACGAAGAGCGGTATGCCCGGTGCCAGCCGCAAGGTGAAGGGCACCATCCACTGGGTGAGCTGTGAGCGTTGCCTCGAAGCCGAGGTGCGCATGTACGACCGCCTCTGGAAGGTGGAGAACCCGCGCGACGAACTGGCCCGCCTGCAAAATGAAGGCAAGACCTCATTAGAAGCCATGAAGGAAATGATGAATCCCGACTCGCTTGAGGTGCGCCCCGTGTGCTACGTGGAGGAATTCTTGGCCGACGCCAAGCCCCTCGACCACTTCCAGTTCCAGCGCATCGGCTACTTCACCGTCGATAAGGACTCCAAGCCTGGCCATTTAGTCTTCAACAGAACTGTGGCCTTGAAGGACACATGGGCGAAAACGATGTGATATACATGTGTAGAGACGTAGCGCGCTACGTCTCTACCAAAGAAACGACAATGTAATTTGTAATCATCTTGAATTCATTGTTTTGTGGAGGCGGAGTGCACACTGCCTCCACTTTTGTTTAAAAAAATCCCGTTTTTTTCTTGCCACATCCAAAAAAAACGTATTTTTGCAGCCGCTAAAGATGCCCAATGGTGTAATGGCAGCACAACTGACTCTGGATCAGTTAGTCTAGGTTCGAGTCCTGGTTGGGCAACTCTCAGGCTATCCTCCCTAATTGATTTTCAATCGGTTAGGGATTTTTTCATTCTTTTCTTGGCTTCCACGCCACAAACGGCGGATTCGGGTATTCCGCCTTGCCGTATTCCAAAGGCTGCCCGTCGCTGATGCGGAGCACCTTGCCGCCGGCGGCGCGGAGAATGGCATCGGCGGCGGCGGTGTCCCATTCCTTGGTTTTGCTGAAGCAGACATAAACATCGGCGCTGCCTTCGGCCAAACGGGCAAACTTGAGACTGCTGCCTTGCGTGTCGATGACGAGGTCGGGATGGGCAGGACGCAACACCTTATTAATATAGGCATCCACCTCGGGCGTGCGGTGTGAGCGGCTGACCAGAACGGTAAACGGACGGGGAAATGCAGAATTCGGAGTTCGTAATGCAGAATAGGGGCAAAGCCCTGCATCGCTTGACACCGGACTGTCGCATCGCGATATTCCGCATTCATAATTCCACATTCCACTTTCTGCATACCACAATTGGTCAGTCACCGGCGCATAAATCACGCCCAAAACGGGTTGTTTGTCGTCAATCAGGGCGATGTTGACAGTAAACTCTCCGTTGCGCTTGGCGAACTCGGCGGTGCCATCCAATGGGTCGACGAGCCAATAACGCTTGTATTGCGAGCGGGCGGACGGGATGTCTTCCTCGCTGACGAAAGGCAACTCCGTGGGTTTCAGCATTTCCTTGATGATGTTGCTGGCGCGAAGGTCGGCCTGCGTGACGGGCGAGTCGTCGTCTTTGGCATAAACCTCAAACGGCGTGGCATAAACCTCCATGATGGCCTGTCCAGCTTCGAGCGCGGCACTGATGGCATATTGTAACAGCGTTTCCATGAGGCAAAGGTAAGGATTTTTTGTTCTTGGCTTTTGGCAGTTTTGTCATAAGACATAAAAATTTGCCAAAAGTCGGAAACCAATGGCCAATAGCATTTTATAACGCTGAAAACCAACAGTATAAGAAAAATCTTTCAAAAAAATTACCTTTATCAAGCATTATTCCACTAATTTTGCACGCGAAATGCAACGCATTCAACGAAGTTAAAAACAGGGCTTGAAGGCCCTCCCAAATCAAAAAATGGAGTTTATGGCAAAGAATTTAGTTATCGTGGAGTCACCGGCCAAAGCCAAGACCATCGAAGGTTTCTTGGGCAAGGAATACACGGTGAAGTCGAGCTACGGACATGTGCGCGACCTGAACAAAAACACCCTGAGTGTCAATATCGACAAGGACTTTGAACCCGAATACGAGATTTCGGACGACAAGCGGAATTTGGTGGCCGAGTTGCGGAAACTCGCCAAAGCCTCTGATACCGTGTGGCTTGCATCCGATGAGGACCGCGAGGGAGAATCCATTTCTTGGCATCTTTACGAGGCACTCGACCTGAGGAAGAAGGACACGAAGCGCATCGTTTTCCACGAAATCACCAAGACAGCCATTCTTAACGCCATTGAGAATCCGCGCAACATCGACATGGGTCTCGTGGCCGCCCAGCAAGCGCGCCGCGTGCTCGACCGCTTGGTGGGCTACGAGCTTTCGCCGTTGCTGTGGAAAAAGGTGAAGCCCTCCTTGTCGGCTGGTCGCGTGCAGTCGGTTGCCGTGCGCCTCATCGTGGAGCGCGAGGAGGAAATCAAGAATTTTGTGCAATCGAGCGCCTTCCGCGTCACGGCGCAGTTCCTCTTCTCGAAAGACGGACAAGAATACACTCTCTCCGCCGAGCTTCCGCATCGCTTTGACACTGAGGAAGAAACGCGCAGGTTCGTAGAGTCGTGCCTCAACGCATCCTACAAGGTGGATGCCATCGAGAAGAAGCCCGCCTCGCGATTCCCCGCGCCGCCGTTCACCACCTCCACCTTGCAGCAAGAAGCCGCCCGCAAGCTTGGTTTTTCGGTGGCCAACACCATGCGTGTCGCCCAACAGCTCTACGAATCGGGAAAGATCACCTACATGCGTACCGACTCCGTCAATCTTTCGGCCCTCGCCCTCAACATGGCCAAGAAGGAAATCACGGAAAACTACGGCGAGGAATACGTGAAGACCCGCCAATACCACACCAAGACCAAGGGAGCGCAAGAAGCCCACGAGGCCATCCGCCCGACTTACCTGAATGCGCACACCATCAAAGGAAGTGCCGACGAGCGCAAGCTCTACGAACTTATCTGGAAACGCACCATCGCATCGCAAATGGCTGACGCACAGATGGAACGCACCAACGTAAACATCGGCGTTTCGACCAACGAAAGGCAGTTTGTGGCCACAGGCGAAGTCATCCTCTTCGACGGCTTCCTGAAGGTTTACATGGAAAGCGATGACGACGACCATGCCGACGACACCGCCGCCATCCTGCCGCCCATCGAGGTAGGCACCACGCTCAACATGGAGAAGATGGACGCCCAGCAACGCTTCACGCGCCATCCGCTGCGCTACACCGAAGCCAGCCTCGTCAAAAAGATGGAGGAACTGGGCATAGGACGCCCATCGACCTATGCGCCCACCATCTCCACCATCCAAAAGCGCGAATATGTGACTAAAGGCGATGTGAAGGGCGAACCGCTCAGCTATCAAATCATCTCACTGAAAAACAACGAGATAACCGAAAAAACCGGCAAGGAAAACTACGGCGCGGAAAAAGGCAAGCTGCTGCCTACCGACATCGGCGTGCTGGTGAACAAGTTCCTGCTGCAATACTTTGAAAGCATCATCGACTACAACTTCACCGCCAACGTGGAGAAGGAATTCGACAAGATTGCCGAGGGCGAATGCAAGTGGAACGCCATGATCAAGGAGTTCTACAAAGGATTCCACCAGCAAATCGTCAGCACGACCGAAAACTCCGGCAAGTTCAGCGGCGAGAAGCTGCTCGGCACCGACCCGGCTTCCGGCAAGAAGGTGTATGTGAAAGTGGGGCGTTTCGGCCCTGTGGCCCAAATCGGCGAAACGGAATCGGAAGAAAAACCCCGCTTTGCCGGCCTCAAGAAAGACATGAGCATTGAGAGCGTCACCTTGGAGGAAGTGCTGAAGCTGTTTGAGTTTCCGCGCTCGCTCGGCGAGTTCGAGGGCAAGGACATCACCGTGGCCGTAGGCCGTTTCGGGCCATACCTGAAGCACGACAACAAGTTCTACAGCTTGACCAAGACCGACAACCCGGCTTTGGTGGGATACGACCGCGCCGTTGAAATCATCAACGAGAAACGAGAGAAAGACCAGAACAACATCCTCCGCACCTTCGACGAAGACCCCGACTTGCGCGTGCTGAACGGCCGCTACGGGCCATACATCACCTACAAGAAGAACAACTTCAAGATTCCGAAAGACATTGAACCTTCAACCTTGGACTACGAGGAGTGCATGGCCATTGTGGAAGACCCGAAGAACGCGCCGAGGAAAAAGCCCGTGAAGAAGAAATAAACCGCATCATCGCCGACATAAGGAATGTATGTGACCAAACCGAGGCTCGGGTCATTGGTTTGTTTTGGTTTCGCCCGTGCCCATGAGGTCGGCGGTGGCATTGCCACCTGCCATAGTGCGGTTCACGATGCGAATGCTATCTTGGGAACCTCTTTTTCATGGCTTTGCATGTTGAATCTATATTTTCCCTGTTTTTTTCCCATCTGGCTTACAATTCGGGATTTTTGTGTAAGTTTGCGGCCTGAAAACAAAATCAACATTTGAAATGGACGTACCTAAAGACGACGTAAACTCCCAGTTTACATTCACTTACGACGACATCAAAGGCACTGTGCACGTCGTCGATCATCTTACAGGAGAAGAATACGACTTGCTGAAGGAGGACACCGGCTGGTTCGATGCCGAGTTCAAGTTTGACGTTTAAGGCTAATTTCTCCAATAATTCCTCGAGAACAAGGTTATCAGCGAAAACAGCTCCACCCTGCCGAGCAGCATCAGCAGCATGAGAATCCATTTGGTGCCGATGGGGAAAACGACGTATGAACCGCCCGGACCCACATGCCCTATGCCCGTCCCGATGTTGCTCAACGCTGCCACCGACGCGCCCACGGCAGTGTCGAAGTCGGCACCCGTGAACAGCACCAATATGGTTCCGACAAGGAAAAAGAGGAAATAGATGACGATGAAAGTGACGTTCTTGTATATGCCGCTACTCGATATGGCCTTTCCGTTGACTTTCACGGGGATTAGGGCGTTGGGGTGAATGACGCGCTTCAGCTCGAGCAACGAGTTGCGGGTGAAGATGAGATGGCGGAAAATCTTCACACCGCCCGACGTGGAGCCAGAACAAGCCCCGACAAACATCAGCAGAAACAAGACGATGACGGCGAAAGTCGGCCAAGCCGTGTAGTCGCCAACGAAAAACCCCGTGGTGGTCAGCGTGCTGACGACGCTGAAAAACGACTGCCGGAATGCCGTGCCGAAACCCATGCGGCAACTTGCCAGCAGCACCAAGCCGATGCCGACGCTCGCCAAAAGGATGTATTTCAGGAAGGTCTTGAACTCTTGGTTCCTGAAAAGCATGAAAGGCTTGCGGCTCAGCGAAAGCAGCAGCAGCGAGAAATTGCAGCCTGCCAGCACCATGAACACACTCACCACCAGCTGCGAATAGCACGAAAACGCGCCCATGCTGGCCGAGCGCGTCGAGAAACCGCCCGTGCTGACGGTGGCCATTGAGTGGCAAAGGGCATCGTAGAGGCTCATGTCGCCCCAATAAAGCAACAAGGTCTCAAACAGCGTGAAAAACAGATAGATGGCCCAAACACGCCATGCGGTGTGCATGATGCGCGGATGGAGCTTGCCATAGTTGATGCCGTTCATCTCAGCCACGAAAAGCTGCATCCCGCCCATGCTCAAGAAGGGCAGTATGGCGATGGTGAACACGATGACGGCCAAGCCGCCAAGCCATTGCGTCATGCTGCGCCAAAGCAGGATGTCTTTGGGCACGGCCTCGATGCGGGTGAATACGGTGGCCCCAGTGGTGGTGAAGCCCGACAGCGCCTCAAAGAAACCGTCGGTGAAATTGGGCACACTCTTGCTGAGCAGATAGGGCATGGCACCAAAAAACGACAGCACCAGCCAGGAGATGCACACGACAAACACGCCGTCGTGGGAGGTGGTCTTTTCGCGCCTGTGGTTGTGCGTGGCGAAAATCAGCATGGTTCCCGTCAGCAGGGTGATGAGCGCTGAAAAAGGCATACTGAAAGTGTAAAGACCGTGGTGAAAGTAGGTCACGGGAAGCACCGTCAGCATGAAAAGCCCTTCTATGAGCACAAGAAAGCCTTCAATCCTGAGCACCAGTGGGATGTTTATTTTGCTCTTGAACTTCATTTTCTTTATCTCACAAAACCTACAAGACTCACAAAACTGTCTTTTTTTGGCAGACGACGGCTCGCAACCGCTTGCCGTTGCAACTGCATGGCCAAGCCGTCAAAGGCATTCTGGCATCCCTTGGGATGCATCGGAAAGGAGGCGTTTGGCGACTTTTCCCTCCCGAAAAACTGTTTTGAAGGTTTTGTAAGTTTTGTGATAACATAATAATAATCAATAGAATAAGCGTTCTACGGAGGGGATGGCGTTGGGCAGGGCCAGCACCACCACTTGGTCGTCGGTCTCGATTTGGAAGTCGTCGGTGGCGATGAAGCTCTCTCCGTCGCGGGTGATGCCGCAGATGACGGCATCGATGGGCATGGCGAGCTGTCCTATGGCCTTGCGTGTCACGGCAGAGCCGGCCCTGACGTCGAACTCCACGATGTCGGCATCGATGCCGCTGAGGCACTTCAGCGACGACACCTTGGCGCCGAGCGTGTACTTCACCATGTAGCTTGCCGCAATCAGCTTCTTGTTGATGATGGAGTCTATGCCGATGTTTTGGGAGATGTCGATGTAGTCGATGTTTTCTACCAAGGCGATGGTTTTCTTCACGCCGAACGACTTGGCTTGCAGGCAGGTAAG
>ONVP01000215.1 GCA_900321315.1 uncultured Bacteroidales bacterium | reverse complement strand
TTCAATATAACTTTTAGTACCAGAACCATTATATGAACACAGGTTTTCATTCCAAGTGATAACACATTTATCTCCTCCTTGAAATACACTATATGCAAATCCATGACAATTGTATTGGTTTGATGCGAAATCTACTAAAACATAACCAGGATGAACGTTCATAAAATCGTCTGTAAAATTTTGTATGTCAGATGAATCAAACTCTTCAAACAATTGAACTTGCCAATTTGGTGGTAGATTGAAACAAGTTCCATTCAATGCACAGAAATTATAGGGTATTTCTATTCTGTTTTGTGCATTAGATGTTATGACAAAGAGTAGAAAAAGAAAACCTGATAATACTTTAATCTTTATATTTCTCATAATCATTCAATTTGTTGATTTATAATAGTATGTATAGAAATTTCCCGTAATATTTGATTTCGCTTTAACAACATAATTGTCTTCGTCAGCTTCATACTCATAAATATCACTTTCTGGCATATATTTCCAAAGAGGTGTGAACAAGGGTAAAGGCGCTTCATTTGACACATAATTAGAAAGATAATATGGCAGATTATAATGAGGATGAATAAAACCAGTGAAACTATTGTATTCATAGTCTTTCATAAGCAGACAGGCCTCAATTACATTGTTTCCTTCCCATTGAAAAGTATCTTTTGTCCCATACAGATATGTTCTCTCAATAATTCTTCCTTTATCGTCATAGCAATATTTATCCACATGCCGTATTACACCATTATCATAACAACATATGCTGTCAATCCTCTTATCCAGTAGATGAATCATGATGCTATCATACCAAAAAGACCACATAGGATAGCTGAATTGTGGCATTGAAAAAACGATACGGATACTGTCGTAATCATAATAAGTAAAGTCGTAGTCTAAAACAGATCCGAATCCCAAACCATGTTTCACATGCAGAATTTTGGAGCAATCATCGTTCCAGTCTATGTCCAACATGATTTTTTCTGGATCATCGTTAAGAAGTTGCTTCTCCAGATACTTTTTTACCATAATTTCAGTGGTATCGGTGGGTTCGCTGTTCGGGTCAATGCCAGGCACGGGCTTGTGGCAAGCAGTTAGGAATAAAGCAAAATAACAGGATAATACAAGATATTTTTTCATGGCTATACGTTTTTATAAGTTTTTAGTTTTAGAGAAGATATATTCTATATCATTGGCATTGGTTAGTTTGCCGCTTTGCAAAAAAGACAGGAGTGTCGTGCCTTGGTAGTCGAGAAAAGCATTGCTGCGCTGCAAACAACGTCCAATAGTCAAGGCAATCACCATCTTGTTAACGTTTCCATAATTGCACTGTATCTTTTGCTCTTTCTTCTCAAATAGCATAGTCGCAATTTGTGCAGCTTGAGTGTCAGAGGCCAAAAGTGCTGCATCTGACAACATGAATTCCAAAATGCAGTAATCGGTAGCGTAACGGCCTCTTTCGTAGCCAACATTCATTTGGTTACGAAGTGCTACATTCCTTCCACTATAGAGATTCATCAGTTGCTGCACAAAATCTGCCCTCTGGTACAATTCCGCATAGCCGTTGAATTGTTCCTTTACCCTATTGAAACTGTAGATTTGGTCGTCAAGGGCAAAGATGTCGATGTTGAAGGGGTAATAGAGGCAGGTTTCCAAAAGCCTTGCCGTGGAGATGCTTTGCAGGGTGTCGGCAGGTAGTTGCAGCGAAGCCAATCTTTGTGGATAATCCATGTTTTTCCATGCCTCCGTCCCTGGAACAATCGGGTAGGCATAGCCATGATATGGTATTGCGTTGCTTTTGTATGGTTGGGAAGTCTGCCCCTTCACTACCCCCGCCGCCGCCAGCAGCAAGAACAGAAGGGCTTTTTGTTTCATGTGTCTTAATCTTTTCATTGGTGCGGTTCCTGTTAAGGGCGTTTGCTTATTGCTTTAACTTGTTTTTCAGCGCATTAAGCTGTCCCGCCACGCTCGCGTCCATGCGGTTGTTCTCGATGTCTAAGATGAAACCGCCGATGAGGCTTGGGTCAATCTTCACATCGATTTCGGCCTCGGCATCGAAAGTTTGCTTGACGAAGGCCTTGATTTTTTCGTAAGTGGCCTCGGACAGTTCGGTGGCCGTGGTCACTTGTGTGCTCAGGATGTTGTGCTTGGCACGATACATCTCCATGAATTTCATGGCGATGAGAAACATCTTGTCTTCTCGTTTCTGCTCGGCCACGAAGGCGATAAATTGCCTCAGCGTGTCGTGCAAAGGCTCGCCGACAGCCATTTCCATCAGTTTCACCTTCTCGTCTTTGGGCACGATGGGGTCGGCCAGCACCTCGTTGAACTGGCTGATGGCCAGCAGGTAGTTGTGCGCAAAGCGCGTCAGACCGTCATAGACGGCATCTTCGCAGCCCTGTTCTTGCGAGAGTTGGAACAAGGCCCGTGCATATCTTACCGATAGTTTTCCGTTGTCCATGGCTTAGGCTTCAATGCGGGGTTGGTTGTTCAGAAGCAGCTGCTCGATGTAGGCGGTCTGCGATGGCTTGTCGCCCAGCTCGCGTTGCAGCAGTTTCTCCGCAATATCGACGGAGAGGGCGATGACCTCGTTTTTGATTTGCGCCATGGCTTCGGCTTGTTCTTTTTCGATCTTCAGGCGGGCGTCGGCCACGATTTTTTCGGCTTCTTGGCGGGCTTGCGCCTTGGCCTCCTCGATGAGTTGGGTCTTCAGCTCCTGGCTTTCTCTCATAATCTTGATTTGCTCGGCCTGAGCCGCTGCCATGCTCTCCTGGCGTTTCTGCTCGATGCCGGCGAGGGCGTTGTTGGCTTCTTCAGCCGCCAACAGCGAGTCGGCGATGTGCGTGTTGCGCTGCTCCACCGCTCCCATAATCATCGGCCAGCCCACTTTCGCCAAGATGGCAAACACGATGAGAAATCCGATGAGCATCCATATCACTAATCCGCTTTCGGGAAGAAATAGTTCCATTGTTTTCGTTGTTTAGTCGTTGATTGTTGATTGTCGAGACAAGGCTCATTGACTATGACCATTGACCATGACGGCTTTCACTTCCGAAAAAGTTGTCATGGTCATGGTCACAAGTCATGGTACTTGGTACCGTGGTCTCGCGTCATGCGAAGCAGGTCGGCTTATTTCATTACGGCCAACACGCACACGACGATGGCGAACAGCGTTGCACCTTCGACGAGAGCGCCGGCGATGATCATGCCGGACTGGATTTTTCCAGCGGCTTCGGGTTGACGCGCCATGGCTTCCATGGCCGACTGGCCGATTTTACCGATGCCGAATGCGGCACCAATCACTGCGATGGCGGCTGCGATGGCGGCCAAACCGGGAACGTAAGATACGGCTTTAACCGCTTCTGTTGCTTGAAGGAGGATTGATAATAACATAGTTTTAAGTGTTTAAGTGTTTATTGTTTAAGTGTTTAATTGTTGATTTCAAATTTTAGATTCCTCTGCGGGGAATGGAGAGGCTGCTGTTTTGAACGGCGGCGGTTTTAACTTGTAACTGATTGGTAGCCTCTCTTGCCGCCGTTATATAAATCATCTTTCAATTTCCATTCCCTATAGGGGAATCTCCTATATTTCAAATTTTTACTCATGTTCTGGTTCGTGTTGTGCCATGCCGATGAACAGCGATGACAAGATGGTGAATACGTAGGCTTGGATATAGGCCACAAGCAGTTCCAAGGCCGTCATGAAGATGGTCATGAAGATGGAAACGACGCTCATTGCGCCACCCATGCCGGCACCATACATTCCCGTGATGATGAAAATCAAGGCCATGAGCACCATGATGATGATGTGGCCGGCGAGGATGTTGGCAAACAAACGTACCATCAGGGCGAAAGGCTTGGTGATGGTGGAAATCAGCTCAATGATGGGCATCAGCGGGAAAGCTTTCAGGAAGATGGGCACGTCGGGCCAAAGGATTTCTTTCCAATAGTGCTTGTTGCCGAACACGTTCACGAAGAAATAGGTCAGTAGGGCAAGGACCAAAGTGATGCTGAGGTTGCCCGTCACGTTGGCACTGAACGGGAAGAACGGAATCAGGCCGAAAAGGTTGGCGAAGAAGATGAAGAAGAACACCGTCAAAAGATAAGGCGCGAATTTCTTCACTTTCTTTTCGGGGATGTTGGGCCTGATGATGCCGTCGAGCACCATGTAGGTGAGCCATTCCACCATGCCTTGATACTTGGTGGGCTTGGCCATCGGGTCTTTCTTGTATTTCTTCGCTGCTGGCAGGAAGAAGGCCAACAAGAATCCACACACGAGGAAGATGCCGAAGGCGTTCTTGGTGAACGAGATGTCGAACGGGCGCGAGAG
>ONVP01000197.1 GCA_900321315.1 uncultured Bacteroidales bacterium | reverse complement strand
TCACCCTCACTGAGGCCGACCTCGTCAATATCGAGAAGAAGATGCTCGAATTGGCCCGCGAGAAGCAGACTTTCGAGCGCGTCGATGTGCGCAAGGCCGAGGCACTGAAGTATTTCACCGACAAAGGCGATGAGTACAAGGAAGAACTCATCAGCGAACTCGAGGACGGCACCATCACCTATTATAAAAATGGCGACTTCACCGACCTTTGCCGCGGACCGCACATCCCGAACACGAGCTTCATCAAGGCCGTGAAACTGACCTCCCTTGCCGGTGCCTATTGGCGCGGCGACGAGAAGCGCAAGCAACTCACCCGCGTTTATGGCGTCACCTTCCCGAAACAGAAGGAACTGGAAGAGTATCTCGTCCTCCTCGAAGAAGCCAAGAAGCGCGACCACCGCAAGTTGGGCCGCGAGCTGGAACTTTTCATGTTCAGCGAAACCGTCGGAAAGGGCCTCCCGATTTGGCTGCCCAAAGGCACCGAACTGCGCCTGCGCCTGCAAGACTACCTGACCAAGATCCAGAAGGAATACGGTTATGAGCAAGTCATCACGCCACACATCGGCGGCAAGCAACTTTATGTTACTTCGGGCCACTGGGACCACTACGGCGAAGACAGTTTCCGCCCAATTACCACGCCCGAGGAAGGTGAGGAGTACCTGCTGAAACCCATGAACTGCCCGCACCACTGCATGATCTTCAAGTGGAAGCCGCGCAGTTACAAGGACCTGCCTTTCCGTTGCGCTGAGTTCGGCACGGTGTATCGCTACGAGCAGAGTGGCGAGTTGCACGGCCTCACCCGTGTGCGCTCGTTCACCCAAGACGATGCCCACATCTTCTGCCGTCCCGACCAAGTGAAGGAAGAGTTCATCCGCGTGATGGAAATCATAGAAATCATTTTCAAAGCCCTTGATTTCAAGAACTTTGAAGCACAAATATCGCTTCGCGACCCCAGCGACACCGAGAAATATGTGGGCACGGACGAAAATTGGGACAAGGCCGAGGCAGCCATTCAGGAAGCCTGCGCCGAGAAGGGACTGCCCGCCCGTGTGGAATACGGCGAGGCCGCTTTCTATGGCCCGAAGTTGGACTTCATGGTGAAGGATGCCCTGGGCCGCAAGTGGCAGTTGGGCACGATTCAGGTGGACTACAACCTGCCTGAGCGTTTCGACCTGACCTACATCGGTGCCGACAACGAGAAACACCGTCCCGTGATGGTGCACCGTGCGCCTTTCGGCTCGATGGAGCGTTTCGTGGCCGTTTTGTTGGAGCATTGCGCCGGCGAATTCCCGCTTTGGCTGGCTCCCGACCAAGTAATTATCCTCCCCGTGAGCGAAAAATACCTCGATTTTGCGAAAAATTTGCAATCGTATCTGAAAAAGTCCGATATTCGCGCCCTCATTGACGAGCGAAACGAGAAAATCGGACGCAAGATTCGCGATGCTGAGATGAAGAAATATCCTTACATGCTCATCGTGGGCGAAAAGGAAGAGGCTGAAAATCAAGTGTCTGTGCGTAGGCACGGCCAAGTTGACCTCGGCGCTATGCCGACCGCCGACTTTGCCGAGATGATTCGCAAGCAAGTCGAAGAGGAACAAAGCAGAAGATAAAACAGTCAGTTCACTGAATATAAACTTAATATAGGAGATTAAAATCATAGCACAGATTCCACAAAGAGGAAGATCCGGCCAAAGGCCGAACAAAGACAAGGACGGATTCAACCACCGCATCAACGAGCATATCAAGGCACCGATGGTGCGTTTGGTGGGTGAGGGTGTCGAAGCCAACATCTATCCCTTGCGCGAGGCATTGAGAATCGTTGAAGAATTGGGTGTCGATCTCGTTGAGATTCAGCCCGATGCCAATCCGCCGGTCTGCAAGGCGATGGACTACAAGAAGTTCGTCTTCGATCAGAAGAAGCGCCTGAAAGACCAGAAGGCCAAGGCCACCAAGGTTGTCATCAAGGAAATCCGCCTCGGACCCCAAACCGACGACCACGACTTTGAGTTCAAGCTCAACCACGCCAAGCGCTTCCTTCAGGAAGGCTCCAAGGTGAAGGTGGAAGTGTTCTTCAGGGGCCGCTCCATCGTCTATAAGGAACAAGGCGAGGTGATGCTGCTCAAGTTCGCACAAGAGCTGGAAGAACTCGGCAAGGTGGAGGCGATGCCTAAACTCGAAGGAAAACGAATGCAAATGATGATAGCTCCCAAGACAACGAAGAAATAAACTCATTTTTAATACTTAAAATCAATAGTAAAATGCCAAAGATGAAGACCAAGTCCGCTGCCAAGAAGCGTTTCCAAGTAACCGGTGGCGGCCATCTGAAGAGGAAGCACGCTTATCATGGTCACATCCTGACCAAGAAGAGCCAGAAGAGAAAACGCAATCTCGTTCACAGCACGCTCGTTGAGAAGGCTGACGAGAAGAACGTCAAGAAGATGCTTCTCATGTAATTAATCAAATGTTTAACTTTGTCTCAGCAGAAAAGTTCTCGAAAGGAGCGAGGCGCTGGACGAAAAAATCAAAGAAATGACAAGATCAGTCAATGCAGTGGCTTCAAGAGCCAGAAGAAAGAAAATCCTGAAGAAGACCAAAGGTCAGTTCGGCACGAGAAAGAACGTGTGGACTGTGGCGAAGAACTCTTTCGAAAAGGGTCAGACCTACGCTTATCGCGACAGAAGAAACAAGAAGCGCGAATTCCGCAGCCTGTGGATTGTCCGTATCAACGCCGCAGTGCGCGAGTATGGCATGAACTACAGCCAATTCATCAACAAGCTGAACGTGGCCGGCATCGAGATGAACCGCAAGGTGCTCGCCGACCTCGCCCTCAACAACCCCGAGGCTTTCAAGGCCATCGTCGAGAAGGTGAAGTAAAAGAAAGCGTTCTTTTTTCGATAACAAGAAAAATCCCAGTCCATTGCGGGCTGGGATTGTTTTTTGCTGCCACAGCGTGCCTTGAGGAGGCACGCTTGACGACAGCGAACGGCAGTGATGTTTGCGCAGGCAGCTTCGTCAGAAGTGGATCAGCGGCTCTTCCTTCGATACGACGACGAGCGGCGTGTTGCAGTCCATCAGAGTTTTCACCTCCTTGTTGCCTTTGGTGATTTCCACTACGGTGAGGTCTTCGCTCAGCACTTCCTTCACCTTGGCCGCGCCGATGGTTTCGTAGATGACGTTGTTGCCGATTTTCGATTCCTTTTTCACGTCGAAATAGAGGACTTCGCAGATGCCGATGTCGGATCCGCCGTTGATGACGACAGTCTTCACCGAGTTTTTCTTTACCTCTTTCACGGCTTTGATGGGCACGGTGAGCACCACTCCGTTGTCCACCAATCGGCGGCCTTCTTGGTCGGCGATTTTGAGGCAGTTGTTGATGGCTTTGTCGCGGCTGTCGTTGTCGGAACCGGTGGTGTAGCTGTTGCGTGTGGCCACCACTTTGCCGTTTTTGGCATCTTTCATCACGAGGTTGAAGGTGATTTTGGCGGAATAATAGGTGTATTTCGTGTTGGTGAGCAGCGCGGTGCCTTCCTTGCGTTCGCAAGTGGGGTCGCCGATGCTGCCGGTGACAATATAGTCGATGTCGGCAGCGGCTTCAGTGTCTTTCACGGTGTTCCAGTCCACTACATTGACACGGCAGGTGGGCATGGCGGCGATGCAGGCGGCACGCATCTCATCGGAGTGTTTTCCTGTGAAGTCGCCGATGGCCACAACGGCCTTTCGTTCAACCGACTTGGGCACTTCCACGTTCATCACATAGGTGACGTTGCTTTGGATTTCCTCAAACTCGTAGCGCAGAGGCAGGTATTTCGACGACTTGATGGTGAGCCAGTTGGCGTCTTTGATCATGTAGATCCACCATTCTCCGTCTTTGTATTCGGAGGAGATGATGTCGCCCTCGAAGGTGGCATCGGGAATCACGAGGCCCATGCGGATGAGGCCGCATCGGTCGCTGTTGAGGTCTTCCTTGGGGAACTGGACCGCATCGGTCATGCTCATGTCGGCGCGAAATTCAAGCACTTTCAGCTCTTGCGCCCAGCCGGAAAGGATGGATCCGGCAAGAAGTATGGTAAGCAGATAAAACTTTTTCATGGCTTAAAGTTTGAAGTTCTTCAGTTTGAACACCTCGTCGTCGTTCACTTCCATGGGTTGCCATGTGCGGACAAGGATTTTCGGGTTGAACTCGTCGGTGAAGTCCCACACGATGAAAACGATGCCTTCGTCGCTGTAGGTGGATGACGACCAGCCTTGTTTCAGAGTCACGCCGTAGAAGTTGGGTTTGGAGGCATGGCGCACCACGCTGATGTCGTCGAAGCGCACGTTGATGTAGCTGTTGCGGGCGAACACGCGGCGCAGGTTGGCCAGATATTGCTGCTTTCCCATCACGTTGTACTGGATTTTCGGGCCTTCGTAATTGACGCGCTTGATGACCTTGCCAGTGACGATGAGGGCGTCTTCGCTGAACACGGCATCCATGAAGTTGATGTCTTTCTGGCAGTAGGCGTTGCGGAACTGTTCCACCCAGTGCAGTATCTGCATACGGCGGTCGAGGTCGTTCAGTTTTTCGCCTTCCTTGAT
>ONVP01000196.1 GCA_900321315.1 uncultured Bacteroidales bacterium | reverse complement strand
CGTACTTACCGCTCATCGTCCTTTGTACGCTACGCCTGTCAAGACCCAACACCCTGCACATATCACGCATGGAATCAAACTCGCCGATGACTTCACCGTCACGGAGTGCAGCGATGCGCTTTTTAAGTCCGTTGTCGCAAGGTTTCATAAGCCCGTGCTTATAGGCATGGTGTACGTTTTCGCTTTGCGATGCCCATTCAAGGTTTTCCAGCCTATTGTCGGTCTTGACTCCGTTGATATGGTTCACCTGCAACTTGCACGCGCCACCACCAACGAAAGCAATCATCACGAGGCGATGAATGAGATGGAATCGGCCTTTGTTGCCACCATTGGTAAGTCTTACACGGACATAGCCGCCACCCGAAGGCAAAGGTTTCAGGATTCTTTCCTTCATCGACTTCACATTCAAACCATTGAATGTCGAAACAAAACTTTTCACCCTGCCAAGGTCGCTGACTTGGTATCGTCCCTCAAATCCGGGAATGTCTTTCCAAATTTCCATAGTTCAAGGTTTTAGAATGGTAGGTCATTAAGCGGAGGCAGCGGCTCGTCCCAACTATTGCCTTGCGGCTGGGATTGGTAGAGTGGCTGCTGTTGCGGTTGCGGTTGGGGTTGAGGCTGGTACTGCTGTTGGGGCTGGTATTGGGGTTGCGGTTGCGGCTGCTGGCCTTGCCCGTCATTGCGGCGGTCGAGCAATTGCAGGGTCTCACACTCCACTTCGAAGGAATAGCGGGTTTGGCCGTCCTTTTCGTAGGTGCGGGTCCTCATCTTGCCCTGAATGTAGAGCTGGCTCCCCTTATGCACAAAACGCTCGACCACCTCCGCCGTCTTACCCCAGCACACTATGTTGTGCCACTCGGTTTTGTCGGGTATCTGCTGGCCGCTTTGGGTAGTGTAGCCCTTTTCGGTCGTGGCCATCGAGAACGATGCCACCTTTCGCCCTGATTGCAGGGTGTTGATTCGTGGGGTGTCGCCGACAAACCCCACCACTATTGCCATGTTTACTGAAGCCATTGTTTCAATTCTTTAAGGTTATGCTTTGCTTTATAAATCATTATCCCAGCGTTCTTGCCGTCCCTGAAGGTGGAGATGACCAATATCGTCCAACCGTCCATCAACACCTCCATTCGGCTCACGGTCACGATGGAATCGGGGTCATGCTTCGTTGCCATCTTTGCCCTCTTTTTCCTTCGCCTTCATTTCCTTGTAGAGGCTAACGAGGCATTTGTCAAGTACCGGCTCGCAAATCTTGGTCACATACTCGCGCAGGGTGGCCGGCAACTCCGAATTGTGGTCGATGATGCCGATATACAGCTCCGTCATCTTTTTGGGGTCTTCGGCACCCAATTCACGGAGGCGCATCATTGCGTTTCGCTTCACCTCACGCTTTTGCTTGGTAATCTTTGCAACGGCCTCATCATATTCCTTGAAGGCCTTTTTCACCTGCTCCGCAAGGAGCGATTGGAATTTCTCGGACTCAATCAGTTCGCCGAGTGTCATTTCTTTTTCTTTTGCCATGATTTTTAATGTTTTAATGTTTGTATTTGTGTGTATCTGAATCCCGTGAAATGAATGATGGCCATTGGTTTCGTCAGGTCGTACCCCTTGAACCAATCCAGCCAATCCTCAATGGAAAGGCCGTCATTGGTCGCAAGGTCGTAGATGGTCACGGGAATAAGCCTCCGTTCAGGGTTGAACGGGGAAGGCTCTTTGACGATATGGGGCTTGTTGATGTCGCCATCCACAAACACCAATTCCTGAATACCGATAGCATCCTTGATGCCAAGGTCGGCAACCAGCTCTTGTTTGCTGTGATAGGGTTTTTCTGACCATTGGCGAATGCTCAAAACGGCATTCCCCACGAAGATTCTTGAAAACCTATCTTTCCAAAGCGGGAAGTTCGCCCGAATGGTATGGATTTTTGCCCGTTCCTCAAACTTCGTCCTGAAGTCGGTCGGCTGGCCGTGCCGTGGGTGATTGGCAGGGAACTTCTTTGATAGGGTGATGGGGTAGGTGTTTTTTTTCATTGCTCATTTCCTTTCTTTTGATAAAGTTTTGAGCCGTGCAGTGTTGGCCACACGGCTCAAACTAAATGGGTTATTGCTCGATGATTACAATTTCGGGAGCCACCTCGCGCAACTCATCCACAATATTGCCGATGCAGTTATTGCGGACTTCTTCCACGATGTCGTTAGCCCCAGGCGATTGAAGGGCGATGACGATATGGGAGCCGTCAATGCTGGCATAGGTCTCGACATCGATTTCCACGGGGTCGCTGCCGTTCAATACGGGAATCCTCAACTTGAACGATTCAGGGATGTTGGAATCCACGGCCTGACGGAAAGTGTAAGCCTTGTTTCCGTTCTCTTTGGTCTCTCTTTGGACGGTTTGTTGCACCTTTGCCTCCAAGGTTTTCAGGGCGTTCACCACACTCATGTTTTCATCGCGGCTGGCAAAGTAGGTGCGGTTCAGCTTCAGGAATTGTCCGAGTTGCTCGGGTTCCCATTGCTTCGTGGTGTTGATTCCAAAAGCCTGAAACACTTTACTAAACTCCAACTTGCCAACGACCTCACCTCTCAAATAGGCATCATCCTCGGCAATAATGAGGGTGATGGTCAGGGTGTCGCGGCAAACAAGGATATGAGCCTTGTGCTGGTTAATGTCGCCAACGCGCTTTTTCAGGAACTCAAGCGGGGCATTGATAATGCCCTTGATGTCAATCTTGACGGGGGCAAGATTATCCAATTGCTTTGGTGCTTGACCATGAAGAATCATTGCCTTTGCGGTGTTTTCACCTTTTTCAAGGTGCATGATAATTGTCGGATTTCCTTCCGAATGAATTTCGTTTTGATTCATAATTAAATCTTTTTGATTGTTAGTAAATTAGTTATTATCGGTACCAGTCTTTCTGATTTCAGCAAAGACCGTTTTTTGCAGCTCATTTGGGAACGCTGGGCGGCTGCTTACAAGATTGCCCTCGGCATTGTAGAAGCCAACCATCTTGGTTTCCTCATCGATGTACTTGAAGCAAGTTTCAAAGACCGTTTCAGCCTTGTTCTTTAGGTTCTCGATGGCCTTTGTCTTTTCCTCGATGTAAGGCTTGGCCTGCTCTTTGAAGTTATCCATAGCCTCCTTTTTGGCTTTCTCAATGTCAGCCAAGGCGATGCTGGCCTCGGTAAGCACCTCACGCTGTTTGGCTAATTCTTCGGGCGTAAACACGCGGGAATAGCTGATTTCCTCCATGCCATCGCAGGTGTTGCGGAGGAATTGTTCTCTTTCTTCCAAGGAATAATCCTTGCCATACTCTTTTTTAATCATAGTTGATTGGTGTTTAATTTGTTATTTAATACTTTCGGCCATTCCTGACAAACCTTGCCGTCAATCAGGCATCCGTTTTCCTTTTTGTTTCGCTTCACACCATCCTCGCCCCAGGTGCCCCATTGCTTGAAGAAAAAGGGAACGCCCTGCTCGGCACATTGGCGTTGAATGTTCAAAACCCATTCCTTGCTCATTTTTCGGGCTTGCTGGCCGCTTTCGCCACCAACAATGACCCAATCAATACCTCCAAGGCCAAACGCTCCCAAATCGCACAAAAGAGGCTCACACGAAAGATAAGTCACTTTCGCATCAAAGGTGTATTTCAAATCCTTCAAATACCACAGCCGTTCCTTGGCATTTGCATCCTCCAAGGTCACGCCGACCCAAACATTGTCAGGCACATATCCCTTGAGGGTGAAGTATTGGTGCATCAGGTTTGCACGCTTGGTCAGGAGCTGGTACTTGTGTTGAGGTGTGGCCTCGATGACCTTCATAACCTCATCCACAAACTCAAACGGCACGTCCTTGTGGAAAAGGTCGGCCATACTACAAACAAAGAACATCGAAGGCTCTTTGACCTTCTTTGGCTCATTCAGGGCTTCGGGGTGAAGGGTCAGGGTGAAGCCGTTCTTATACCGCTTTTGCCCCATGCCTTGCAACCTTTTTGCCATGACCTCGGCATAGCAGTGGCGGCAACCCTCGGAATACTTGGAACACCCAGTTATTGGATTCCATACCCTTTGCGTCCATTGAATTTTAGTCTTTGACATATTGATTTTGTTTTTGATTGTTTCTGTAATCTTTTCTTATCGTGCTATGCTTCACAATGATAGGCTCTTTGGCAATATGTTGCCATTTTTGCCCTCTCGCTATCTTGAGGACGGTGGTATGGGCAACACCATACTCATCCGCAATATCCCTTGAAGACATTCCAGCTTTGTACTTTTCCCTTATTTCAAGCACTTGCGAATCCGTAAGTTTATGGCTCGCATTTCTTTTGCCAATAGGCAAACCGCCATTTTTGCGCTTGTCATTGGCATTCTCGATTCTGGTTCCCCATTCAAGGTTTTCAAGTCGGTTGTCATCGGGAATGTCATTCAGGTGCCGCGCCTCCTCGTTTCGCTTCGGCATCCTTACCCATGCCATCAAAACGAGGCGGTGGACATACATCTTTTTTTTGTTTCCTTGCCCGTCATAGAGGAAAACAAACAAATGCCCGTCTCTTTTCTTCAAAGGGCACAGTACGAAGTTTTCACCGCTTTTTCGGGACATAATTCGCCCGTCACTTGAGGCGTAGTAG
>ONVP01000194.1 GCA_900321315.1 uncultured Bacteroidales bacterium | reverse complement strand
GGACTCGTTCACGCGCATGGCGATGGCTTCCATCAAAGTGCCGTCGGCGGGCACCTCGTCGACCGTCCCAATGACAACAGAATCGCCCACTACAACATCCTTGCGTTCAATACGTTGGATGAGGCCATCGCGATAAACCGTCACCATTTGCTCGTCCTCGCTTTGGTTGAGTAGGTCGAACTTCTTGTTGGCACTTTGTTCGAAGAAAAAGCCCACGCAGGTGGCTAACATCACCGCCACGAAGATGCCCAATGGCTCCAACATGACGCTCCAGCCTTCTGCTCCTGCAATCAGTTGATATGAAGAAACTCCGATTGACAACAGCAAGGCTATCAACAAGATACGGATTATCGGATCCTCAAATTTCTCCAAAAACTGTTTCCACACCGGTTCCTTTTCTGGCGGTGTCAGCAGGTTGTCGCCATGTTTGCGGCGGCTTTCCACAACCTCCTCGTGCGTCAGGCCGTGTCTGTAGTCTCTTGTCATGGTTTACTTTACGCCGTCTGTCCGCCAAGCAAGAAGCTCACATCGGAATTCGGGTCGATTTCGACGGCTTCCATGCCGTAGCGCATCACGATCATCTTCTTGCCGCCTTTGAGCATCATCTTGCCGTCGGTCACCCAAAGGGCCGATGCCTCGCGCAAACCGACCACCGTAGTATTTTGGTTCACAGCAAGATACTCGTTGATACGGTCTTGTCGAGTTTCGCCGCCGTGCTTGATCATCTTGTCGATTTCGGGGTGTGGGTCGAGGTAGTGCGGGTTGATTTGGAACGGCACTAAATTGAGGCACTTGAACGAGGCGGGCTGCACAATCGGCATGTCGTTGGTGGTGCAGAGCGTGGGGCAAGCCACGTTGCTTCCGGCACTCCAACCCATGTAAGGCACGCCGGCCAAGGCACGGTTGCGGATGGCCTCCATCAGGCCGTAGCGGTGCATTTCGGCCACGAGGTGGAAGGTGTTGCCGCCGCCGACCACAATGCAGTCGGCCTCATTGACGGCCTTCACCTTGTCGTCGAAGTGGTGTACGGAGGTGAAGTTGTCCAAACCGAACTTCTCGCTGAAGACGGTCTTCACCCTCGCCTCGTAAGCGTCGTAGCTCTCGGGATAGGCCTTGCCGCCGATATTGACGCCCGCAAAAGGCACGAAGACGATGCGCGACTCCTTATTAATATGGTTCTGCAAGCAGAAAAGCTCGATTTGGCTGGTCGCCCAAGCCAGGTAATTCTCGCCGAAATTGGTCGAATTGCTGATCAGTAGTAATCTCATTTTTTTAAGGTTTTGATGTTTAGATGGGCAAAAGTAGTAAAAAAATCGATGTGAAACCACGAAAATCCGATTCTAGTGAAGTCTGATAGGGTCAAATTTTCTACCTTTGTCGCCGCAAAAACAGTGAATTTTGCTTTAAAACACTGAGAATAAAAACCTTAAAAGAAGCGTTGGAAAAACGAAAGCCAACGAGAAGATACTGAAATGAAAGAGTACCCACAAAACAGGCAATCCTTGGGGGCTTTGGCCGTGGCTCTTTCGGCCATGCTTTGGGGCATTGACGGCATATTGCTCACCCCGCAGCTCTACAACCTCAACACGGCATTCGTGGTTTTCGTCATCCACTTATGCCCTTTTCTGCTGATGAACGCATTTTTTTTCAGGGAATATCGCCACCTGAAAACCATGACGCGCTCCGACTTGGCTTATTTCTCCCTCATCGCCCTTTTTGGCGGTGCCTTGGGCACTTTGGCCATCGTCAAGTCGCTGTTCCTGCTGCATTTCAACCACCTTTCCGTGGTCGTACTGCTGCAAAAACTGCAACCTGTCTTTGCCGTGCTTTTGGCGCGTATCATCCTGAAAGAGAGGATAAAGAAACATTTCGCACTATGGGCCGGCATCGCCTTGGTTGCGGGCTATTTCCTCACCTTCGGCTGGTCGCTGCCCGACTTCAGCACCGAGGGCATCACCACGGTTTATGCGGCTTTGCTGTCGCTTCTGGCGGCCTTCTCGTTCGGCAGCTCGACGGTGTTCTCGAAGAAGATCTTGGGCAACTATTCCTTCGTCAGTTCCACTTTCTTCCGCTATGGCTTCACTACGCTCATCATGCTCGTCATCGTGCTTTTCGCGGGTCATATCGGCGACTTCTCGCAAGTGACGCAGCGCAACTGGCTCTTCATCGGCCTCATCGGGCTGACCACCGGTTCGGGAGCCATCTTCCTGTATTACTACGGTTTGCGCAACGTGAAAGCCTCAATCTCCACTTTCCTTGAACTGATGTATCCCATCACCGCCGTGGTGCTCGACTATTTCGTCAACGGAACCCTCTATTCGCCCGTGCAATGGGCTGCGGCCTTCGTGATGCTGTTCGCGATTGTGATGCTGAATATTGAACGAAAAACCAAATAATTTGCTTACCTTTGCAACAACAAACTAATACCATGCGACGTTCCAGATTTCTCGTTATCCTCAGTCTTGCCTTGTCTTTTTCCATGCAGGCGCAAACACAACCCTTGGCAAAACATGTCGTTCTGATCGGCCTCGACGGTTGGGCTTCACACGATTTTGGTCTCGCCCACGACGTTCCCAACCTGCTATACCTGATGCAGGAAGGAAGTTGTGCCATGCACAAGCGCTCGGTCATTCCCTCCAGTTCCGGCGTCAATTGGGCAACCATGTTCATGGGCGCTGGTCCCGAAGTCCATGGTTACACCACTTGGAATTCCCATACGCCCGATGTGAAATCCATGGCCACCAATGCAAACGGCATTTTCCCGACCATCTTTTCCCTCGTCCGCGAACAGCGCCCCAACGCCGAAACGGGATGCACTTTCGAATGGGACGGCATCAAGTATGTCATCGACACTTTGTCCATCAGCCATGTGAAGTTTTTCAGCGAAGGCTGGAAGTCGGTCGAGCGCAACTGCGACCATATCGTCCAGTACATCCTCGACAAGAAGCCCATGTTGTTCGCTCCCTGCTTCGATGGCATTGACGGCACAGGGCACGACAAAGGCTGGTACAGCGAAGACTATTACAACTATCTTGCCCGCGTTGATGTTTGTATTGGGCGCATCATCCAAGCCCTAAAGGATGCTGGCATTTTCGACGACACCATCATCATCGTCACCGGCGACCATGGCGGGCATGAGAAGGGGCACGGCACGCTGGCCCTCGAAGACATGGAAAGCCCATACGTACTTTTCGGGAAAAACGTGCGTTCCAGCTATTCCATCAAAGAGCCAGTAGTCCAATATGACATCGCCGCCACTATCGCCTACATTTTGGGACTGGAAACGCCGTCTGTTTGGCGCGGAAAGCCCACGCTGGAGGTTTTCGAGAAGTGATTTCATTACCGATAACAAATACAACGACGACGAAATCAACATGATTCAAGCGACAGGCATACACAAAACCTACGGCAGCCTCGAAGTCCTCAAGGGCATCGACCTGCATATCAACAAGAAGGAAATCGTGAGCATCGTGGGTGCTTCGGGTGCGGGAAAGTCCACCCTGCTCCACATCATCGGCACCTTGGACAAGGCCGACCGAGGGCAACTCATCATCGACGGCACCGAGGCCAGCAAACTGAACGACACAGCTTTGGCCGCGTTCCGCAACAAGAAGATTGGCTTCGTGTTCCAGTTCCATCACCTTCTGCCCGAGTTCACTGCCATCGAGAACATCTGCATTCCGGCCTTCATTGGCGGAATGGGCACGAAAGAAGCCACCGAAAGGGCTGGAAAACTACTTGATTACCTGAACCTTACAGAGCGAAAAGACCACAAGCCATCGCAACTCTCGGGCGGCGAGCAACAGCGCATAGCCGTAGCTCGCGCCTTGATTAACGAACCTGCCGTAGTGCTTGCCGACGAACCTTCGGGCAACCTCGACTCGAAATCGGCCGAGGAACTGCACCAGCTCTTTTTCCGCCTCCGCGACGAGATGAGCCAAACCTTCGTCATCGTCACACACAACCCCAAATTGGCTGCCATGTCGGACCGCACGATTGCCATTAAGGATGGGAGGATTTAAAGGATTTAATATTCAAGATTTGAAATTTAAAATTATAAGTTTTGGATTTGTGGTCTTGCACAATATTAATATTGTTTGTTCGTTTTAATTGGATAAAAATCGATTCTTATGTATAAAAAACTCATATTCAAGGTTTTGTTTGGTGCCGCTTTGGTATTGAGCGCCAACATCGCAAAAGCCCAAACGACAGAGACTTACGAATCGCTGATGAAGAAAGGCAACGACAAGTTTGAGGCGAAGGACTACATCAGCGCGAAGACCTATTACGAGATGGCCCTCAAGCAGAAAGCCAACGACTCCACTGCCAAGCAGAAACTCAGCGAAACGGTGAAGAAAATCCAAGAAGACGGTGCGCGCCAAGAGGTGTTCTATGCCCACCTGGACGAAGGCGACCGCCTCAACGGACAACAGAAATACGAGGAAGCCTTGGCCGAATATGAAGCCGCGTTGGCCGTGTTCCCCAACGACAAATACGTCACCGCGCAGGCCGAGTCCATCCGCGCCATACTGCAAGAACGCAAGGACAAGCAAGATGCCTTCGATTTGGCTATGAGTCAAGGAGAAACCTTGCTCGAAGAGGAGAATTTCGATGCCGCCATCATGCAGTTCGAAACTGC
>ONVP01000183.1 GCA_900321315.1 uncultured Bacteroidales bacterium | reverse complement strand
TTCTTCCGCAATCAACGAATATAATTGTTCCGGTGTCATGTCTTTTTTAAGAGCCTGTTTCCGGCGTTCGGCCTTGCTGTGTGCGTACTCCTCAACCATTAAGTCCACCTGGTGTTGGAGCCAGTGGCTGATGCTCTCTCGGCTAGTGAGGAGAGGGTTGATTCGCCGCAACGTTGCTTCATCTATGTTTATGCTTACTGTACACATTGTTTTGTTTCCTTTCGTGGGTTCAGGATTTGTTATTTCAAGATTTAAAGATTTAAGATTTAAAGATTCAAGATTTAAAGATTCAAGATTTAAAATTTAAAATTTAAGGATTTAAGGATTTTGGGGATTCGAGGGTATCTGCTTGTTTTTGGGGTTCGCGTCGGGTGTCCCAAAAATCGGCGATATGGATGGTGTCTCCTTCGATATAATAGACGATTTTGTTCAGTTTGTTGATAACGAGGCTTCTGTATTCTATGTCGCGATGGGCAAGCAAAGGTTCTTCCTTCCCCATGTAAGGGTTGCTCGTCAGAAGCGTTTGGACGTGGTCCACTTCGTTTCTGAAATCCTCCCTCACCTTCAAGCCGAATTGCTTTCGGATGAAGGTTGCCGTATTGCGTAGGGCTTCTTTTGCTTGCTTATGCCAAATCAGCTTCATCATACGGCTTCGGCGTATTCGTGTTTTTCAACAGAGGCGAGTTCGAGTTCCTCATCCAGCATTTTGAGGACATCCTCGTGTGTGTGATAGTGGCCTTCGGCGAAGTCGCGTTCCGATTGGTCGAGTCTTGCATCGAGTTCTTCCATTGTGTATGGCTTCAGCAAGGCTTTTTCCTCTTGGTCGGCGTGTTGCTTCAGGTGTTCGGCCACCCAACGCTGGTTGCTCGGCGTGAGGGTGCCGTAAAGGTATTCGAGTAGGCTTGTCAATGTTGTTTCGCTCATTGTTTTTGGGGTTTGGTTAGGTTTCTAATTTCAGGATTTGTTATTTCAAGATTTGTTATTTCAAGATTTCAGGATTTCATTTTTTTTTGGGGCGACAAAAGAGCAAGCGTGAGGCTCGAAGCCTGTCGCTTGTGCATAGTTATTCCGTAAATGCATGGCAACCAATATGATACAAGGGCTGCTAATAGGCGAAGGAGCTTCGCTACCGTTGTCGGGCAAAGGCTTTGTCAGGCTGTTATATGTCTGATAAAGGGTTTGCATGACAATGTTTAAGGTCGCAAAGATAGGGATTTTTTTGGAATTGGGCAATACAAAGGCGATTTTTTCAACCTTTTTTTGTTGTAGGGGCTTGGGAGGGCGTTTTCTTGTGCATGTTTTGTTGCATCTCAACCTTCGCAACGTTGTCCTTCGTACTGCTGTACCTCATTGTATTTATAGACCAACTCGATTCCCACTTGGCGGAACATCTCCTCGGTTTCCTCGCCGGCATGGTAGCGGCGTTCGCACACCACGCGCACGATGCCGCAGTTGATGATGAGCATGGCGCAGGTGCGGCATGGGGTCATGCGGCAGTATAGGGTGCTGCCGTCCAAGGCGATGCCACGGCGGGCGGCTTGGCAGATGGCGTTCTGCTCGGCGTGGACGGTGCGCACGCAGTGTTGGGTGACCGTGCCGTCTTCGTGAATCATTTTCTTGAAGAGGTGGCCTACATCGTCGCAATGTGGCAGCCCCTTGGGCGAGCCGACATAGCCTGTCACCAAGATTTGCTTGTCTTTCACGATGACGCATCCGCTGCGTCCGCGGTTGCAGGTGGCGCGCTCGCTGACGGTGTCGGCCAGGTTGAGGAAATAGTCGTCCCACGAGGGGCGCACGTGCAGCTGGCGCAGCACCTTCTCGACCTGCTCGTGCAGTTCGGGGATGCTGCCGTCGTTGCAAAACACGAAGTCGGCTTCCTTGATGCAAGCGCCGAGGTTCTGCTTGTTGGGGTCGGCGGCGGTCATCTCGCGCTCCTCGTTGGCCACGAAGGTGTCGAAGTCGATGTGGTCGGTTTCCGAGCCGCGTTGGTAGATGCGGTCGTAGCGGATGCGGAGGTCGGCATCGACGGCGAAGAGGTAGAACTCGCCTTTTTTGCGCAAGGAATGGATTTCGCCCGGAGTGCGCACGCTCTCGATGACGGCGTTCTTGCCTTCGGCCTTGGCGCGCTCAAAGAGCTGGTCGGTGATGTAGCTTGGGCAGTTTTGGGCGCGGAGGTCGTTGCCCACGAGGGTGAGCGTGTCGCGGTTCACTTCGAGGCCGCGGCGTTGGCATTCTTCGGTGATGTAGGCCCGCACCGAGTAGTGCACGAAGCCCTTTTCCTTGACGAGATAATCGACGATGGTGCCTTTGCCCGCGCCGAGTGTTCCTGTGATTCCTATTATTATCATGGTTTTGATGTTTTTGTTGTCACTGTTAGCGCAGGGACTGACGTCACCTGCTTTCTGATATGTCGTCCCTACGGGACTACCTCAAACCTCCTACTTCAAACCTCCTACCTCAAACCTCCCACCTGTTCCTTGATTTCCACCACCCATTTCTTCATGTCAATAGGCTGGAATTGCGCCATTTTCTCCAACAGTTCCTCCGGGTTGCTGCTGACAATCAAACTGTTGGCGTGTTCCTTGTGCATGAAACCTTCCTCGGCGATATGGTCGATGAAACTGACGATGCCGTCGTAGAAGCCGTTCACGTTGAATAGCGCGACGGGCTTGTCGAAAACGCGCAGCTGGCTGAGCACGTAGGCCTCGAAGAACTCGTCCATGGTGCCGATGCCGCCCGGCAAGGCGATGAAGCCGTCGGCCATGTCTTCGAGGATTTTCTTGCGATCGGCCATCGTTTCGACCACGATCAGTTCGTTGATTTCGGGATGCCCGACGCGCATGTCAAGCAGGTGCTGGGTGATGGTTCCGGTCACCTTGCAACCGCGTTCCATCATCACGTCGGCAATGATTTTCATCAGCCCCACGCTGCCCCCGCCGTAGAGGAGTTCGCAACCGTGGTCGGCCAAAACGTGGCCCAATTCAGCGGCTTTTTCCTTGTAAATCGGGTTGAAGCCCATGCTGCTGCCGCAAAAAATGCAAATTTTTTTCATTGGTGGAATTTTTTGCAAAGGTAGTATTTTTTATCTTTGCCGCGCAAAATATTTGTTTCAGGCCAATTGCCAGCAGCCAAACCTTGAATCTTAAATTTTAAATCTTGAATCTTAAATCTTCATGACCAGAAACATCGGAATATTGGGCGCGATGGCGCAGGAAATCGACGAGGTGAAGGCCTTGCTGACAGAAAAGACCTTAGTCAAAATCGCGAATAGGGAGTTCGTGGTGGGAAAAATCGGCAATGTGCGTTGCGTGGTGGCCTTCTCCAAGTGGGGCAAGGTGGCCGCCACCATCACCGCCACCTTATTAATACAGGAGTTCGGTGTCACCGACCTGTTCTTCATCGGCACCGCAGGTGCCTTGGCCGACGGCTTGAAAGTCGGCGACATTGTGGTTTCCAAGCGATTGGTGCAGCACGACTTGGATGTCCGCCCCATCATTCCACGCTTCGAGTTGCCTTTGCTGAATCGCGTCTATGTGGACAGCGACCCCGACCTGACCGATTTGGCGGGTAGGGCCGTCACGGCCTTTATTAATAAAGGTGTTGGAAATGTGGTCGGAGAAGATGCCGTGGAAGAGTTCGGCCTCGCCCCGACGCTCCATTTCGGCGACATCGCCAGCGGCGACCAGTTCATCAACAGCGAGGAGAAACGGAACGAGATCCTGTCCTTACTGCCCGATGTGAAGTGTGTTGAGATGGAAGGTGCTGCCGTGGCGCAAGTCTGTTTTGAGTTCAATGTGCCCTTCACCGTCATCCGCACCATCAGCGACACCGCTGACCACAACGCCCGCGTCGATTTCGGCAAGTTCATCGTCGAGGTTGCCAATGCCTATTCGCGAGCCATCGTCCAAGAAATCATGCAATTAATTTGATTACCAACATAAAAAAACGCGTTCCAATGAAAAGAATTTCCTTGTTCTGCATTGCGGCCATTTTGCTTTCGGCCTGCACAAAACAACTTCCCCGTGCCGCTTACGACATCATCCCGCAGCCCAAAGAGGTGCTGATGGAAGAACAAACACCGTTCAATCTCGACGAACACACCAAGATCTACTACGAGAGCAGCCTCCAGCGCGAGGCACAGTTCCTCAGCGAGTATGTGAACGACATCGTGGGCATTGCCTTGAAAACACAAGAATATCAAGGCCAACCCGACGGCATTGTGCTGAAGGTTGTGGCTGATGATTTCGGCCAAGCCGAGGCTTACGAAATCAACGTCGCGCCGAAGCAAATCACGGTGAAAGGCGCTGATGCTGCGGGCGTGTTTTACGGCATCCAAACCCTCCGCAAGAGTTTGCCTGTTGCTGAATATTCCACACTCAACACTCCTTGCTCAACACTCTTCCCTTGTGGTACAATAAAAGATTGGCCCAACTTCGCCTATCGCGGGATGCACTTGGACCCCTGCCGCCATTACATGTACCTGGATTCGGTGAAGATTTACCTCGACATGATGGCCTTGCACAACATGAACCAGTTCCATTTCCACCTCAGCGAGGACCAAGGCTGGCGCATTGAAATCAAGAAATACCCTGAACTGACCGAGATTGGCGCGTATCGCAACGGCACGGTCATCGGGCATAACGGGAATTTGTACGACACCATCCGCCACGGCGGTTTCTACACCCAAGACGAACTCCGCGACCTCATACAATACGCCGCCGAGCGTCATATCAACATCATTCCGGAAATCGACCTGCCGGGCCACATGCAGGCGGCCTTGGCTTGCTTCCCGCAGTTAGGCTGC
>ONVP01000193.1 GCA_900321315.1 uncultured Bacteroidales bacterium | reverse complement strand
CGACACAGAGCACACCGCCGCGGCACCCTTGTTGGCCACCGCGACTGACACGTTGGCGGGCCTCGAGCTGGCGCTCTATCCGAACCCCACCGACGGGCAATTCTCCGTCGGGGTGGGCAACTCCGTAGAAGGCACGCGGCTTGAGGCCGTGCTCTGCACGCCTGCGGGCGCCGTCGTCAGCCGCAAGACGCTGTCCGGCGAAAGCATCGGCTTCGACCTTTCTGGCCGTGCGGCGGGCGTGTATGTGTTGCGCATCGAATCCGCTGGCCAAACGCGCATTTGGAAAGTAATCAAGCATTAACCCTTAAAACTGAAGACAAAATGAGAAAAGCGATTTACACCTTAGTTATTAATGGCGGCATTGGGCCGTGTTGCTTTTGGCCAAAGCCAAGACCTGATTTCGGGCGAAGAAAACACTGTCGTGGGAGCCATCGGCGGAACGTTGGACGTGACGGCACTCGGCGGCGCGTCATACACTATCCCGATACAGGTTCCGGAAGGATTGGGCGGCATACAGCCCAGCCTTTCGATAAGCTACAACAGCCAAGGCGGGAACGGCTTGCTGGGTTGGTGTTGGGACTTGCAAGGTCTCTCCTGCATTTCCCGAATAGGTACCACCTTGTATCACGAGGACAAAATGAGGGGCGTGGATTTCATTGACGACCGTTTCGCATTGGACGGGCAAAGGCTTTTGAAGGTGAAAGGCAGCATGAACTATGGCGGAAATGGGGTTGGCTACTGCACCGAGATGGACGGCATGGCCAAAATTGTTTCCTATACCACGGAGGAATTCGACGGTCCGACCTATTTCAAGGTGTGGCTACCCAACGGCAACGTTGCCTACTATGGCCATTCACAAAACTCGAGGATAGTTTTGAATCAGCAAAATGCCGTGTGTCTATGGATGCTTGACAGGGTGGAGGACCAGAACGGCAACTACATGACCTACAGTTACGACCAAGGAGGGACACATTACAGACTAAACAAAATAAGCTATGGCGGCAACTCGAATGCCAACATCGGTTGCTCCTACTCGGTTCGTTTCTCATACAGCTTAAGGACAGATCAGGAAAAGTCGTTCATCGGCAACAACACATTGGACCAAAAATACCTATTGGACAGCATAGAAATCAAGCATGATTCCAATGGACTTTATAAATATAGGTTCGGCTATTCTGCCCCGACTTTCTCGACAGGTTACTATTACACCCGCCTCAACAGGATTGACTTTTCGGGTGGCGGTGAGAGTTTCAACCCCACGCTTGTGGAATGGGGTGGCAACGACTACGCCAACACAACACAAGACGTGACGAAAAACATTCGCATCATAGGCGGAGACATCAACGATTTTTCGGGGAAAATCAAGTTCACGGGCGACTTCAATGGAGACGGCTATACGGATGTGTTGTGCCATTTCAAGAACAGCAGAGGCGTAAAGAAGGCTTCGTATTATCTCAACAAGGGCGTTGCAGAAGGACGGCAGCTCTTCCAGAATGCAGGCACCATCACCCTTGATGACGACATCGACTGGATCTATGTGGCGGATATCAATGGTGACGGTCTGGACGATCTCATTCTCTCAAGCCGCAATCGCACCTTTATCGGCAAAGACAGGCTAAGCATTACGGCTTACTGTTCACGTGTTGATTCCCAAGGAGATTTCAGCTTCACTTATGTCCCTGCAAGCTTTGGCGGCTTCTCTATCAAAAAAAGATACAAAGAAACGATCCTTGTCGGCGATTTTTTGGGAGAAGGGAAACAAAGCATCCTGATTCAAGCAGGTGAAGACAACGGCTCCGATTCCAAGCTGGTGTATATCACGCTTTCCTCTGGAACCCTTGTTGCGGAAAGCCTCCCTTTGTCGATGCTGCTTGATGTTGACAGGTTGTTTGCCTGCGACTTCAACGGCGACGGCATCTCCGAAATCTACTATTCAGACGAGAACACCAATGTCACGGGGCTGAAAAGGCTTAGGAAAAGCGGCTCACGCTACTATTATGAGCAGGTCAATAATGGGATGCTGAGTCCTTGGCACAAGTTGTTCCTAGGCGATTTCAATGGCGACGGGAAACTGGACTTGCTAACCTATGTGTCAGATGGCAACGGCAATGGAGGATGGCACATCCAGTACTTCAAGGAGACCGAGTTGTGTTGGCCAGCGTTCGACATATCCACGCAAACGATGGGGATTGGCGACCCTGGCGACCACGGCTATTCGCTGAAGAACTTTTCAAACCCTTCCTATGAGTTCATCTCCGTCGGCGACTTCAACGGCGATGGCAAGTCGGACATCGCCGTGCGCATTTCAGGCAGCAAGATGAGGTTCCTGTATGCCCCGTTGAGGATGGAAGACGGCGAGGCTAAATTTGCCAGCGTCCAAAACGTCAGCTTGAGCAGCATGGGCATGAGCGAGGTTTCCAACCAAACCATTTGCACGGGGAATTTCCTCGGGCACGAAAACATGAGCATGTTCAGCGGCAACACCTTGTATTCGCTCAATCCGCTGACCAACAGATACTCGGTGAGAGGCATCGTGGACGGCATGGGTAATTGCAACAAGCTCGACTACGACTACCTCATGCCCAATCTTTCAGGGGCTTCCGATTCGGACTTCTACAAACGGACGAGGCAGACAACTACGGAACAAGGGCAAAACATGTTCACGATGGGCATCCCCATGAAAGCCCTCCGCTGTGTGGTTTCATACAATTACCATTGCCCTTTACGCAGCACAGAAACAATCTACAGCTACGAGAACGCCATGGTGCACAAGCGTGGGCGCGGCCTCCTCGGATTCAAGAAAACCAGGGTGGAAAGCCATTTGGACGGCGCATTGCAGCAAACCGTTGAGCGGGTCTTTGAGAATGACCCTTCTTCCAGCATACCCTATTTGGGCTTGAAATCCACTACGGTGAAAAACCTGCGGGGAGAACTCCTTTCCGAAACCGAAAACACCAATTTGATTCTGTGCAAGTTTGCTCCAAACCACACAAGCGGTGCGAATTCTCAGGTTTTTGTGCCCATCGTTACAAAGCAGGTTACCGACCATTACTCCCAGAATTATCCACACCCATTCTTGAAAAGGGTAATCGTCGAGAACAAGTACAATGACACGGCATTCAACAACTATGGCGAGCTGTATTTTAACATCATGTATCACGGGTACGATATTCTGAAACAGATTGAAGCCAAGTGCGGCACCGATGCGAGAAGATCGGTGAACAGCGTTGATTCGTGCGAGTTCCAAACCATCACGAAGACAGAGTATGCCGAAGATCTCATAAACGATTGGGTCGTTAATAGGCCGTTGAAGGTGGAGGAAACCGCAAGAAGGTTGGGCGACTACGATGATGTCAATTCGCTGACCGTCTATCAATACTCGCCAGACCCGAACGCCAACCCGTTCCTCCCTTTTGAGGTGACCAACTATCCCTGTGGCACGGAGAACGCCTCTGACACTTTGGCGACAAAAACGACTTTCCACTACCAAGAAACGGGCTCGGTCAAGGAGAAGGTTCACCGCGACTTGCTGCAAAACCTGCCCGTGCAAAGTTCCTCCTACGGATACAGTGCCGACGGGCGTTTCCTGGAGAAAACGTTTAACACGGCTGGCTACATGACAAGTTATGAGTATGACGGCGACTATGGCTTTCTCGAAACGGAAACCGACTGCAACGGATTGGTTACAAGTTACTTCACAACGCCATTGGGAACGTCTTCATCCGTGCTTCATCCCGATGGCACCGTGGCCGAGAGCGGCACGGAGTGGGTGGAGCTGGGCGACCCCATGGCACCCGAATGGGCCATGTATTACACATGGAGCAAGGCCACGGGAAAAGGAGAAACACGCACCTATTTCGACGCTACGGGAGCCAAGCTTAGGAGCGTCGCTCCCAGCATGGACACGACGGAGCTGATTTATAAAGACTTTTGTTATGACGGGAAAGGCCTGCTCAAAACCGAAACCCTGCCTTACTTCGGCAGCGACCCCAATTCGCAAATCCTTTCCAAAAGGTATGAATACGACGACTACAACAGGCTTGTCCATATATATCATCCTCACGGGCTTTTGGAAACCTACAGTTACAACGGCCTTCAAACAAGACATGCCTTTTGGACTGACTACGATTCCCCGTCGGTAACCACAACGATTGCCAACGTGGCAGGATGGACCGTGGAAAGCCTTGACGAATGGGGTAACGCGGTGAAATACGGCCACAACGCCGACGGCTCGTTGAGATGGGCGCAGATTGGCGATGACACGAGCACACAAATCAGGGTGGATTATGACCATGCCGGCAACCGCACCTCGCTCATCGATCCCAACTACGGCGAAACCCTCAGCCGATACAACGCCTACGGCCAACTGACACGGACGCAAACGCCCAAAGGCAACTATACCGTTTACCAATACGACAACTTGGGCCGCATGGAGAAGCGTTTCGAGCATGACGTGGAAACGAACCGTTGGGACAGCACGATTTGGCAATACTCGGAGCGCCCCGGCCGACTCGGCTTGTTGGATTATGTGAGCTTCAACGGGAAGCATCAATTTATCTTGTATTCCTATGACAGTCTGAATCGCGTGTGCAATGTGAACGAGATGAGGCTAAACAAATACTACAACACGAGCTACACCTACGACTCGGC
>ONVP01000192.1 GCA_900321315.1 uncultured Bacteroidales bacterium | reverse complement strand
TCACCTTCGTCGATTTACTTTTGGAGAACACTTGGTTCGCCAACACCGTGTTTTTCAGTTCTTTCATGGAAGCTGGCATCCCCGAAGAGCTGTCCAAGTTCCTCATTTTCATGCTTTTCATCTGGCGCGACAAGAACTTCGACGAATATTTCGACGGTATCGTTTATGCCACTTTCATCGGGCTTGGCTTTGCCTGCGTTGAGAACATCACATACGTTTTCAGCTACGGTTTTGGCACGGGCGTGGTGCGCGCATTGCTCTCAGTGCCGGCGCATTTCCTCTTCGGCGTGGTGATGGGCTATTTCCTCTCCTTGGCCAAGTTCAAGCCCCAAAAGCGCGGCACCTATCTCATCTCGGGCCTGCTGTTGGCTATGCTTGCTCACGGACTGTTCGACTGGCTGCTGATGGCTGGCAACATCGTCAGCCCGATTGTTGGCAGCATCCTTTATGTCGCATTCCTCGTCGGCGACATTTTCCTTTGGAAAATCGGCATAAAATACATCCGCAAGCAACAGGAAAACTCACGCCTGCAAGCCCAAGAAGCCGCGCTCAAGGACGTGGAAACGCAAATCCGTTCCGAACTGAATTACGACCCCGAATACAGGCAAATCGACTGGAACGCGGGCAATAGACAATAATTTTTCCTATTTTTGCAGCAAATTTAAACCTTATCATCATGTCACTCAATTGCGGAATCATCGGTCTTTCAAGCGTTGGAAAGACGACCATATTCAACTGTATTTCAAACACTAAGGCAGAAATTGGTTTTGCCTCGAAGTCGAACATCGGCATGTGCGAGGTGATCGACGAGCGCCTGAAGCTCATCGACAACATCTCCCACTCGAAGCGCATCGTGCCCGCCACGGTCGAAATTGTCGATTTGCCCGGCCTGAGCAAAGGCGGTCAGGGCGTAGGCAACAAACTCTTGGCCGAGGTGCAGACGATGGATGCCCTCATCCACGTTTTGCGCTGCTTCGACGACCCCAACGTGCCTCACAGCGAGGGCAGCATCGACCCTATTCGCGACATGGAACTCGTTGATTTGGAGCTTCAAGTCCGCGACTTGGACCTTGTCACCCGCAAGCTGGAACGCACCCAGAAAATGCTCAAAAACGGCGAAAAGGACTACAAGAAAGCCTTCGACGTGCTGACGGTTTACAAGGAAACCTTGGAGAACTTCGGCAACGCCCGCGACGCCAAGGTGGCCGAGGAAGACAAGAAGTATGTGCAAGACATTCAGCTGCTTACGGCCAAACCCATCATCTATGTCTGCAACGTCGATGACGCTTCCGCCACAACGGGCAACAAGTATTCCGAGGCCGTGAAAAGTGCCTTGAAGGAAGGTCAGGACATGCTCATCATTGCGGGCAAATTAGAAGCCGAAATCGCTGAACTCGATGCCGACGACCGCGCTCTCTTCATGGAAGACGCCGGCCTGACCGAACCCGGCGTGAACAAACTCGTGCGCACGGCTTACCACACCTTGAACCTGCACTCCTTCTTCACCACTGGTCCCGACGAAACTAGGGCTTGGACCATCCATGTAGGCGACACCGCTCCCGTTGCCGCTGGCGCCATCCACAGCGACCTGCAACGCGGCTTCATTCGCGCCGAGGTGATGAGCACCGAAGATTTCCTGCAATATGGCTCGGAGGCTGCCGTGAAAGAAGCGGGGAAGTTCCGTGTGGAAGGAAAGACGTATGTGGTGCAGGATGGGGATATTTTGAATATTAGATTTAATGTATGATTTTATAAACTACGGATTTCGCGGATGGAACGGATTTTCTTTCAGACAAATTATTAGGATGCAAGCATCCAAATTATACGGATAAGCAACCGACTATGGAAGACGGACTCATTTACAGAAACGAAACATACAATATCATTGGTGCTGCCATGAGTGTTCATCGGGAGCTGGGATCTGGCTTTTTGGAGTCAGTGTATCAAGAGGCTTTGGAAATCGAGTTTTCAAGGAGAAACATTCCTTTCGTTGCGCAACAAAAAATCCAGATTCAATATAAGGATGTCTTGCTCAATCAATATTACATTCCCGATTTCTTTTGCTACGACAAGATCATCGTGGAAATAAAGGCCGTTTCGAACATCCTTCCCGAACACGAAGCCCAAATTATCCATTATGTCAAAGCGACTGGAAAAAAGATGGGGCTATTGTTGAATTTTGGCGAGGAGAGCCTGTATCACAAGCGTTTCCCCAACCTCACACCCAAACCCATCCGTACCCATCCGCAGCTTTAGCTGCCAAATTCAAACAATCATCCGTAAAAATCCGCAAAATCCGTAGTTAAACTCAATCCATACCCATCCGCAGCTTTAGCTGCCAAATTTCTGACCCAAATCATCCGTTCAATCCGTGTAATCCGTAGTTAAATGATAAACAATATGGAAAACGTAATCCTCGTTGATGAGACAGACAATCCAATTGGTTTGATGGAGAAGCAGGCCGCGCACGTGACACCGCACCTCCACAGGGCTTTCTCGATTTTCATTTTCAACTCGAAAGGTGAATTGTTGTTACAGCAGCGCGCCCTCACGAAATACCACTCCCCCGGCCTCTGGACCAACACCTGCTGCAGCCATCCCCGCGACGGCGAAACCACAGCCGAAGCCGCCCAACGCCGCCTGATGGAAGAAATGGGCATGAGCTGCGAGATGCGCGAGGTCTATACCTTTATCTATAAGGCTCCCGTCGGGCAAGGCCTCACCGAGCACGAGTTCGACCACGTCTTCATCGGCCAAAGCGACGACCTCCCACAAATCAACCACGAAGAAGTGGAATCATGGAAATACATGAGCCTCAACGACTTGAAAGAAGACCTCCTCCTCCACCCCGAACTTTACACCGAGTGGTTCAAGATTACTTTTGAGGAGATGGAGGGACATGCTGGGGTGTTTGTGGATTGAGAGAAAAAGGCACTTTCTGAATTGAAATAAGTGGATTCCGTAAGCGATTTTTGCGGGAAAATGTGTGTTTTCTACTAAGAATATTGAAATTCTCCGTAGAAAAGTAACGAAATAAAGAAAAACGCAAACCGATTTTCCATGTATCATCGTCGCGTTTGTGCTATCTTTGCACCTTTAAAACGACACACTACAAATCGACACCACAATATTGTTAGACCGCAAAGGCGAATGCGTTGAACATTCGCCCATCTGGGTTCGGCCTATCTCATTTGGCGACAGCAATATCTACAACAGCACGGATGTCTTCCAGATTGTTGGCCACTCAAAGGTAAAGACCGTCACCGAAGACGGCAACGCCATCTTCGTGGATTGCCTTGGCACCACTACTCAATCCAAGCAGATTACTTTGGAATAACCGTTGCTTTTACAAGCCTTGCAAAACGATTTTCCCTTGACAACCGAAAGAACGTTTGTAGTTTTGCGGCGTTCTTTGAAATCGTAGTTTCATTGTGCCGCCTCATACTGCAACGCCGCCACCTGCAATTCCTTCTTCATGCGATGCCGTAGCAAACGCGGCTCCACGACTTGCATGTGCTGGCCGAAGCCTAAGATGATTCGCTCCAATTCTGGGTTGGGAACCACCTCAATAGTGACCACGATGCCTCCGTCATCCAATTTCTTGACTACTTTCTGACTGCCATGTAATGGTTTGGTAATGACATACGGTGCTTGGTTGGCATCCACTTTCAACTTTACCGTTTGCGTCTGGCTACTTAAATCTTTCGTCACCCCGATGATGTTGTCAAAGTAATGCTCGGGGTCAAAGAAAGTGTTTTCCATAAAAGCCTTGTCTTCGGACGGCTCAATGGAAACGATGCGGTCCAAGGCGTAATTGCAGATACCCTTGCGCACATAGTCATAGCAGATGATAAACCAGCGGTTGCGGTATTCTTTCAGCAGATACGGCGATACGGCAAACGGCCTGGGTTGCCGCGCCTTGAACGACTGGTAGTTGATAATGATGGCCTTCTTTGCAAGGATGTATTGGTAGAGCGTGCTCACATGCTCCAAACCCTTCAACCGCTCGTTCTTCTCCAAATGGATGGCCGGGATGTCATGCTTTGTGGTCACGGCGATGTGGTCGCCTAACTTGTCGATGATGTCCGTCACGGGGCTGAATTGTGAGAACACCTGAAAGTGACGCAGAATATCCATCGCCTGCTGCAAGGTGCTCACGTCCGCATCCGACAAGGGAATGTTGGTGATGCTGTAGTTCCTATCAGAATAGGTGTAGTATTTCTTGTCCACCACAATGATAGGCGCTTCATAACCCAATTTGTTGCTGCGCATCAGTTGAATGTCGGCTTGCACGGTGCGCCGGCTCACACCCTCTGTGCGACCCTCGCAGTCGTAAATGGCCTCCGAGCAAGCCTCTATCAAGTCTTCAAGTGTCCAGCGTCTATAGTGGTTTTGCAGGCACCTATCAATAGTGGTCAAACGGATAAGTTGGCTTCTGTTGAGTGGCATTTTTCGTTTTTTTTGCAAAAAAACAAAATTTTTTCCAACTGCGCAAATAGGCTGCGCAGTAGGGTATGTACCTTTGCAGCGTCAAATGGAGGAAAGAAGACATGAAAGTAATCACTGGAAACAGAGTACCCATCAAAATGTGGGTCACCGACATAGAGAACACGGCTTTAGAACAAGCCATCGACTTGGCCTCTCTGCCTTTTGCATTCAAGCATGTGGC
>ONVP01000191.1 GCA_900321315.1 uncultured Bacteroidales bacterium | reverse complement strand
TGACAGCCCTACAATCTGGGGATTCCCCGCCATATTGTCCGGCAGGCCAGCCCCGTAGGGGCGACAGGATATTAGGCAGGCGGTGTAAACCCCTGCCGATTGTTGACATCGGGTACGCCAACCCCGGTAGGCCCAGCCCCGTAGGGGCGTGACTTCCCCACACGGATTCCAAACCATATCGGCATCCGCCTAATTTTCCCGACGTGTCGCAAGCTTTGCGTCGGGCTGGTGTAAGTTGCCCTTTCAGGGCGTTGGCGTGCTCGCCCTGAAGGGGCGGCTCATTCCATCTCAAGGCAAAGCGAAGCGCCGCCTTGGGTAGCCTCCGGCAGGCCCAGTCGGCGGGAACGCAGACGACGATAAAAGGCAGTTTCGTCTGCAAAGCCGCAGACGACGACAAAGGGATTCATACAATACCAGCTTGGTTCTTATTTCACCATCACTTTCAGGATTTCCACATCGGTTTCTCTCATGCCGTTGCGGCCAAGGCGGCCTATGTGGTCGATGGTTTCTTCCACGTTCATGCCAATGATGCCGTCGCCACTTTGCAGGTTGTCGCCGTGTTTGCTCATCTCGAAGCCAAGCAGTCCGGCTTCCACTGAGAGGGCGATTTTGCCTGCACAGGACGGCTTGGCGCCGTCGCACACGATGCCGGCGGCCATGCCCAGGGCGTTCTCAAGGGTATGTTCGATAATGTTAAGTCCGTGGCCGAGAAGGAAAGCGATGCCACAACCCGAGGCACAGCCTGCACTGACAGCACCGCAATAGGCTGACAATCTTCCGATTCCAGTCTTTTGGTGGATGGCAACGAGGTTGGAGAGTGTCACGGCGCGAATGGTGCGTTCCTCGTCGATGCCAAACTCCTCGGCGAAGGCAAGGATGGGCAGGCACACGGTCATGCCTTGGTTGCCGCTGCCCGAGTTGATGATGACGGGCATTTCGCAGCCGCTCATGCGGGCATCGCTGCCGGCGGCGGCCCATGCCTTGGCTTTCTGGCGTACGTCGTTGCTGCATCGCAGCAGCGTGTTGCCCACATTGGCACCCCATCTGTTGCGCAAGCCTTCCATGGCGATGGATCTGTTGCACTCTATCTGTCGGCCAATGACGGGACGCAAGTCGGCGATGTCGGCGGTGGAGGCGAAGTCGAAAATCTTGTCCATCCGAAGGCAACTGCGGTCGGTCATGTTGGCGTTGGTGTCGGCGCAATGGCCTTCAAACAAAACCTCGCCATCTTTCTCAACGGCCACAACGTTGGTATGGTGTCCCGCAATCCTGACGGCGGAATAGTGTTCTCCGGCGTAAAGTTTGACCGTGATGTCGAGTTGGGCAATGCGGTTGAGGGGGATGATGGTGATGGGTGTCGTCTCCAAGAAATCGGCAATCCGCTGTTTTTCGCTGGGCGACACTTCTGAGATGACTTCCAGCACCTTGTCGGGATTACCAGCCACGATGCCCGACGCGACAGAGGCTTTCAGCCCTTTCAGTCCGTCGGTGTTGGGCACGACGACGCTTTTCACGTTCTTGATGATGTTGCCGCTGGCTTCGATTTCCACCCTTTCGGGCATGGCTCCCAACACTTTGCGTGCCTTGGCCGCGGCATAGGCGAGGCAGATAGGCTCGGTGCAACCCATGGCAGGAACAAGTTCTTCCTTCAGGATGCATAAATAGGAGTTGTATAGGCTATCGCTTTTTTCCATCCCGTTAGTTTTTGGTTGTTTTCATTGCCTCAGCCACAGCCTTTCCGAGGTTGTAGAGCTTGTCCCAGTCTTCTTCGCGGATGGGTGCGCCCTTCACCTCGACGCTGTCGGCCACGAGGTTCCATTTGCCTTCCTCGGCGTATTTGGCGAGGGTTTTCACGCCGCCGCCGCTCCAGCTCATTCCACCGAACAAGCCATAGCATTTGTCTTTTGGCTTGAATTCGTTGATTTCGTGCGTCAAGAGGGTCATGTCGGGAAACATGCTGCCATAGTGGGCGCAGGCCCCGATGATGACGCCTTTGTATTTCCAGATGTCGCTCATAATGAACGAAACCTCGGTTTTGGCGATGTCATAAACTTTCACTTCTTTGATGCCGGCCTCGGCTGCACCACGTGCCACGATGTCGGCCATCACGCCGGTGTTGCCGTGCATCGAGCCATAGACGACGACCACGCCTTCTTCGCTCTCTTGCTTGCTCCATTGGGTGTATTTGCCCAAGACCCAAGCAAGATTCGTGCGCCAAACAAGGCCATGTGATGGTGCTATCATATTGATTTTCAAGCACCCCAGCTTCTCAATGGCTTTCAAGGCTTGCATGGCCACCTTGCCGACGATGTTGGCGTAGTAGCGGCGCATGTCGTCCTCATAGAAAGCCAAATTGACTTGGTCGTCGAAGATGCCGCCGTTGAGTGCGCCGAAACCTCCGAAAGCGTCGTTGCTGAAGACGATGCCGCTCGTTTGCTCGTAAGTCACCATCGACTCGGGCCAGTGCACCATCGGCACCATGAAAAACTGCAAGGTGTGGCAGCCGAGGCTCAAAGTCTCGCCCTCGGCCACGGTTTTCTTGTTCTCAATGGGACCGTAGAAAGCCTCCAAGGGTGCGAAAGTCTTGGAATTGCCAACAACTTGAACTTCAGGCCATTCACTCAGCACGGCGGCGATGCTGCCGCTGTGGTCCGGCTCGTCGTGATTAATAATAAGGTAATCGACTTTGCGGCCTTGCAGCACCGAGTTTACCTTGAAAAGATATTCCTCAATGAAGCCCGCCTCAACGGGGTCAATCAAGGCAACCTTTTCATCTACAATGAGATATGAGTTATAGGAAACGCCGTTGGACAGTTCGATATGGTTCTCGAAGCGGTCGCTGCGACGGTCGTTCACGCCGACGTAAAAGATATTTTGGGTTAGTTGGATTTGTTGCATATAATCAATTGTTTCATTTAGGTTTGTAGAGACGTAGCGCGCTACGTCTCTACCTAAAAAACCTCCTCAAAGTCCTCCTTGCCATGTTTGCACAAGGGACATTCGATGTCGTCGGGGAGGAAATCGCCCTCATAGACATAGCCGCACACCTTGCACACCCAGCGGCGTTTGCCGTCTTTGGGTTTCTCGGCGGGTTGTGGCTTGGGCTTGATGTTCTTTTGGTAGTAGTCGTAGGTGACGGAAGGTTTGTCGGAAAGCACTTGAGCGTCAAGTACATCGGCGATGAACATGGTGTGTGTGCCGAAATCAATGCTCTTGGTGACGCGACAGGCCAAGTAGGCGTTGGTGTATTTCGGGATGTAGAGCACGTGGTTCACGGCACGATGCTCGGCCTCGCAGTCGGCGAACTTATTCACCTTGCGCCCCGACTGGAACCCAAAATGCTCAAAGACTTTCATCGGTGTTTCGGTGGTCAGCATCGAGACGTTGAACACGCATGAGTCCTTGATGAGGTCGTGCGTGTAGTTGCCTTTGTTGACCGTCACGGCCACTTGCAGCGGGTTGCTCGTGATCTGCATCACGGTGTTCACGATGCAGCCGTTGTCGATGTTGTCGTAGTTGGTGGTCAGGACATAAAGCCCGTAACCAATGTTGAATAATGCCTTGGTATCCATAATTTGTTTACATTATGACGCGAGACTGTGTGACGCGAGACACGGGACGACTGCAAGTCTCATGTCCCGTGTCTCGTAGTCTCGTGTCCGATGTCTATTCCATGACAGAAAAACTGTCCTTGCCGATGCCGCAAAGCGGGCAGGACCAGTTGTCAGGGATGGCCTCAAACGGGGTGCCGGGGGCGATGCCGTTGTCGGGGTCGCCTTGTTCTGGGTCATAAACATAACCGCAGACGTCGCAAACGTACTTTTTCATGGTTAGAGTTGTTTAGTTGTTTAGTTTGAAGTTAATAGTTTTCGGCCTTGATTTGGAAGAAGGCTTGTGGGTGGTTGCACACGGGGCAGATTTGCGGGGCTTTCTTGCCGATGACGATGTGGCCGCAGTTGGCGCATTGCCAAACGGTGTCGCCGTCGCGAGAGAAGACGATGCCGTCCTCGATGTTCTTCAGGAGCTTGCGATAGCGTTCCTCGTGTTCTTTTTCGATGGCGGCAACCATTTCAAACAGCTTGGCGATTTTGGTGAAGCCTTCCTCGCGGGCGGTTTCGGCCATGCCAGCATACATGTCGGTCCACTCGTAGTTCTCGCCTTCGGCGGCGTCCTTGAGGTTGGTCATGGTGTCCGGGATGTCGTCGTTGTGGAGCAGCTTGAACCAGATTTTGGCGTGCTCTTTCTCGTTGTTGGCCGTTTCCTCAAAGAGGTCGGCGATTTGGTTGTAGCCCTCTTTGCGGGCTTTTGAAGCGTAGTAAGTGTACTTGTTGCGGGCTTGTGATTCGCCAGCAAACGCGGCCATCAAGTTGGCCTCGGTTTTCGAACCTTTTAGTTCCATAGTTTTTGAATTTAAAAAGTGAATTTCGGGCAAAGGTAGGATTAATTTCCGAATTGCAAGGGTTTTTCCGTAATTTTGCCGCCATTATGTTTTGGAACCGAAAAAAGGAAGAACAGCAAGGGCAAAAGTTGGCCGACTGGCCTGATGCGGAATGGCCTGCGTATGTGCCGAAATGCCACCTTCACGACTTTGCGGCCATCGATTTCGAGGCGGCCAATGCTGAGCTGACGAGTGCGTGCAGCATGGGCATCGTCATCTCCGACTAAGGGGCGGATC
>ONVP01000050.1 GCA_900321315.1 uncultured Bacteroidales bacterium | reverse complement strand
GTGAGTTTTTCCAATGCGATCTTGTCGCCTTGCTTGATACGCTGAGCCAACTCAACCTCTTCTTCGGCCGAAATCAACTCAACCTTACCAATCTCTTGCAGGTACTTGTCGAGAGACGCGGTCTCACGGTTCGTCACCTGCTTCGTAATCTTTAATTGCCTCATTTACCGTTTGTTTAGTTCAAAATATTCTGTTAGTTAGGTGTTTTGGCAGACGGCAAGTCCGCCAAAACACCTTATTAATTAATGCTTATCTTCTGCGACCGCCGCCATTGCCGTGGCCACTGCCATTGCGATTGCCACCGCCGTGACCGCCACGGTTGCCGCCGTTGCCACGACCGCCGCCATTGCCGCCTCTCTTCGGTCTTCGGGTCGATTTCGAGGAGCTTCACGTCGATTTCGTCGCCTTCCTTCAGGCCGGTCTCTTCCATCGACTCGTAACGCTTCCAGTCGATTTCGGAGATGTGTAGCAGGCCATCCTTGTTGGGGATGATTTCCACGAAGGCACCGAAGGCCATGATGGAAACCACCTTGCCGTGATAGACCTCGCCAACCTCGGGCACTTGAACGATGGCGCGAATCTTGGCCTTGCAAGCCTCGATGTCTTCCTTGTTCTGCGAAGCAATCTCCACGATGCCCTTCTGGTCGTCCTCTGTGATGACGATGACGGTGTTGGTCTCTTTCTGCATCTCTTGGATGATCTTTCCGCCAGGTCCAATGACGGCACCAATCATATCCTTCGGGATATACATGGTCTCGATGCGCGGCACGAACTCCTTGTAGTCGGCGCGAGGCTCGGTGATGGTCTTGGCCATCTCGTCGAGGATGTGCAAACGGCCTTGGCGGGCTTGTTCGAGGGCTTCGGTCAGCACTTCGTAGGACAGACCGTCCACCTTGATGTCCATCTGGCAGGCGGTGATACCATCGCGCGTACCTGTGACCTTGAAGTCCATGTCGCCGAGGTGGTCTTCGTCGCCGAGGATGTCGGTGAGGATGGCGTATTTGCCGGTCTCGCTGTCCGAAATCATGCCCATTGCCACGCCTGCGACGGGTTTGCGCATCGGCACGCCAGCGTCCATCAGTGCGAGGCAACCGCCACACACTGAGGCCATTGACGACGAACCGTTGGATTCGAGGATGTCGCTCACGATGCGGATGGTGTAAGGCATACTCTCATCGTGCGGCACCATCGTCTTGAGGGAGCGCTCGGCAAGGTTGCCGTGTCCGATTTCGCGGCGGCTGGTGCTGCGCTGCGGTTTGGCCTCGCCAGTGGAGAAGCCGGGGAAGTTGTAGTGCAGCGTGAAGTTCTTCGTGCCTTCCACCACAGCGCCGTCGATGGTCTGCTCGTCGAGCTTGGTGCCGAGGGTGACGGTCACAAGGGCTTGGGTTTCACCGCGGGTGAACACAGCCGAGCCGTGTGCCTTGGGCAGAATATCGACTTCCGTCCAGATGGGACGCACCTCGTCGGTCTTGCGACCGTCGAGACGGATGCGCTCGTTGAGGACGGCGTTGCGCACAGCCGTACGTTCCACGTCGTGGAAATAACGCTTGGCGAGCGGCTTCACGGTCTCCAACTCTTCTTCAGTGTATTTTTCAAGATATTTGTCGAGGATGCCGCTGAAGGTCTCTTCGCGGAGGTGCTTGTCGGCGCAACCCGTGAGGGCGAAGTCGTAGCAAGGCTGGTAGCAGTTGGCTTCGATTTCGGCGCGGAGGTTGTCGTCGTTCACCTCGTGGCAGTATTCGCGCTTGGCCTTGTTCACTTGAGCCATCAGGTCAAGTTGGGCTTGGCATTGAATCTTGATGGCTTCGTGAGCGGCTTTCAGTGCACCAAGCATCTCTTGCTCAGACACTTCCTTGCATTCGCCTTCCACCATGCAGATGTCCTTCATGGAGGCGGCCACCATCAGTTCGAGGCGAGCTTCCTCCATTTGGGCGAAGGTCGGGTTGATAACATATTCATCGCCGATGAGGGCCACGCGCACTTCCGAAATCGGGCCGTGGAAGGGGATGTCGGACACGCAGATGGCGGCAGAGGCAGCCAAGGCTGCCAATGCATCGGGAGTTTGTTCCTTGTCATTCGACAAAAGGTTCACTTGCACGATGGTCTCGGCGTGATAGTCGTCGGGGAACAACGGGCGCAAAGCGCGGTCGATGAGGCGCGAAATGAGCACTTCGTAGTCGGAGGGCTTGGCCTCGCGCTTGAAGAAACCGCCCGGGAACTTGCCCGTGGAGTAGTATTTTTCCCTATAGTCGACAGACAGGGGGAAGAAATCGGTTTCGGGGGCTACTTCCGTTGCGGAGCAAACGGTGGCCAAAAGTACGGTGTCGCCGCAGCGGAGCATGACTGATCCGTCGGCTTGCTTGGCGTAACGGCCGGTGTTCAGTGTAATCTCCTGACCGTTAGGCATTTTGATGATTTGTGTAAATCCTTGTGGACCCATGATTCTAATGATTTTTTACTGTTTTCTCTTAGCGTTTTAACTTAAAGATGGGCAATTTGACAAATAGCAAAAAAAGGCAATGCTTAGATTGCCTTTTCTTGCTTTGGCTTGAGCCATCGGAAATTTTACTTTCTGATGCCCAGTTCCTTAATGATGTTACGGTATCTTTCGATGTCGGTTCTCTTCAAATAGTCGAGAAGTTTTCTTCTCTTGCCTACCAAGCCAACCAACGCACGTTTGGCCGCCACATCCTTGTGATGGACTTTCGTTTGCTCTGTCAAATGCTTAATTCTGTAGGTGAACAAAGCGATTTGGCCTTCTGCTGAACCAGTATCGGCAGCGTTCTTGCCGTATTGGCTGAAAATCTCTGATTTATTTTCTGCAGTTAAATACATAATACTCTTCTTTTTACGATAAATTTGTTGTTTTAAACGGGCTGCAAAGATACGACTTTTTTGGAAACTGGGTGGGGTTTGGGAAAAAAAATCTTTGGGAAGGAAAAATAGCATTGGCATTGTGGGTGGCAATTGTCGAATGCAACCGACAAAAATTGTAAAAAATTGCCAACTGCACTTTGCAAAAATCGGGGAGAATTGTTGGGTGGAGGTGGGGAAATGGCGGTGTTCTTATTCCAAGATCAATTGCTTCAAGGTGTGCTTTTTGAAAAACATGATGCTGTAAACAGGTAGATAGGTGATGCCGTTTTTGATGCGGATTTCCCTGTCGTTGTTCAAGACAAAGGCTTGTTGGAATCCGACTTCAGATAATCTTCCAAATAGCTCTGTATCTTTCTCTTAAGCATATAAATTACAGTTTTCCTATAAATTTTTCCCTGCAAAAATACACTTTTCCTATAAATTTCGGACTATAAAAATACAGTTTTCCTATAAATTTTGGCTTGTGAAAGTACGGTTTTCTTATAAAATCGGTAAAAATCGGCAAAATTTACAAACTGCATTTTGCAAAATTTTTTGCGAAAAATACCTTGATTTTTCAAAAAGTCGCCCCGAAAAGTGTATCTTTGCCGCGAAAAGTCGCCCCGAAAAGTGTATAGATTGGCGAAAAAGTCGCCCCGAAAAGTGGCAAATAGTTGATAATCAATAATAAAAAATAACGGTGTTGTTATGTATAAGAGAAAGATAGAAACGGTTCTGTTGCAATGGAAGTCGAAAAAAGGACATAAACCGTTGATTGTCAAGGGTTGCCGACAATGCGGAAAGACGAGTTCGGTTTTGGATTTCGCTCGAAAGAATTATGCGCACGTGGTGTATCTCGATTTCCATGAGCATAGGGAATACAAGGCCTTTTTTGCGGGCGCGCTTGATGTGGACACTTTGACGCTCAATATTTCAGTAGGTGTCCCCGACGCGAGGTTTGTTCCCAACCAAACCTGCCTCGTGCTTGACGAAATCCAAGACTGCCCTAATGCCCGCGCTTCGCTCAAATTTTTCAAGTTGGACGGGCGTTACGATGTGATTTGCACTGGTTCGCTGTTGGGCGTGAATGGTTATAAAACCAAAGAAGAACAAGAGGAAGAAGCGGTGGCGTCCATTCCCGTGGGCTTTGAGCAGGTGGTTACCATGTTTCCGATGGACTTCGAAGAATGGCTTTGGGCTAACGGTGTTGAAACACAACATATTGACTATCTGCGAGATTGCTTGGAAAAGGAAATCCCTGTGAATGAGGCTTTCCACCAAAGGATGCATCAGTTGCTTTTGCGATATGTGGTGGTGGGCGGTATGCCGGAGGCCGTTTCCACTTTTTTCGAAACCAACAATATGGGTGATGTTTGGGAAGTTCAACATGGCATAGTTGAGACCTACAAGGCGGACATGCTGAAATATGCGCTTCAGGAAGACAAGTCACGCATCCGCGAGTGTTTTGAGTCGATTCCGGCGCAGTTGGCGAAGGAAAACAAGAAGTTCCAGTATGCCATCGTGCGCAAGGGTGCCCGCTCGCGCGACTACCAAGGCAGCCTGCAATGGATTGAGGATGCGGGCATCGTCCATCGCTGCCACAACACCACGATTACCGAATTGCCTTTGTCGGGCAATGCCATCCCAGACATGTTCAAGGTGTATATGGCCGATATTGGGCTGTTGGTCAGTATGTTGGAAGAAGGCACGGCATGGAGCATCCTCCAAGGCAATTTGAAGGGTTACAAAGGTGCCATTTTCGAGAGCCTTGCCGCCGACATTTTTGGCAAGATGGGCCGCAAACTCTATTATTTCCAAAAAGAAGGCGGTTTGGAGTTGGATTTTCTGATTCGTTATAAGGGAGAGTGTGTTCCCGTGGAGTGCAAAGCCACGACGGGCAACGCCAAGTCAATGAAGACCGTGCTGAAACATCCCGAGCATTATCATGTCTTTCACGGGATAAAGTTGGGCGACTACAACATAGGCCGCGAAGGAGCTTTGCTCACCATGCCTTTTTATTTGGCTTTTTTACTTACGGAAGTGGCTTGAAATGCTACACCAGTTCTTAGATTGCAAACTGCACTTTGCAAAAATCGGGGAAAATTGTCGGGTGGAGGTAGGGAAATCGATAAATTCGCCTTGGAAAATGTGTCTGCGGCGTGTAATTCTTTTCTTTTACCTCTTGCAGTTTGAAAAAAATGTGTACTTTTGCCCCGTGAAGTAAAATTACTCAAACTATTGAGTAAATTTACTCATTCCATTGAGTAAAAATGTATAATATGTTTCAAAGAGCTGAATATCAAATAATAAAGAAAAGACTTGAAGAACCAAGAAGGTTCATTCAGGTGGTGATGGGACCGCGTCAGGTGGGCAAATCCACGGTAGTGAGGCAGGTTTTGGCGGATTGTGCACAGCCTTATTCCATGTTCACGGCCGATGCTGTGCCGGCAGGCAATTTGTTTTGGATTACTGAATGTTGGGAAACGGTGCGGCGAAAGATGAAGGCGGAAGGTGCCGAGGAATACATTCTTGTCATTGACGAAGTGCAAAAGATTGATTCGTGGAGCGAGGCGGTCAAAAAGGAATGGGATGCTGACACTTTTAACGATGTGAATATCAAGGTGGTGCTGCTTGGCTCTTCGCGGGTGATGTTGGATTGCGGTTTGGCGGACAGCCTCATGGGACGTTTTGAACGTATTGTGATGCCGCATTGGTCGTATCCCGAGATGCATGAGGCCTTTGGCTTTAGCTTGGAGCAGTACGTTTATTTCGGTGCCTATCCAGGTGCTGCGCCTTTGATTGATGACGAGAACCGATGGCTGGAATACATCACGGGCTCCATCATTGAGGCCACCATCAACAAAGACATCTTGCAGGGTGTGAAAGTGATGAAACCGGCCTTACTTCGGCAGGCTTTTGAATTGGCTTCGGCCTATTCGGGCATGGAATTGTCGTTGACCAAGATGATGGGTCAGTTGCAAGACGCTGGAAATGTGACCACTTTGGCTGTTTATCTTGAACTTTTGGGCGAGGCGGGGTTGGTGCGCACTTTGGGCAAGTATTCCGCCGACATTGCGCGGAAGCGAAACAGTGTGCCGAAGTATCAGGTTTTCAACAACGCTTTGAAGAACATCTATTGTGGGAAACGCTTTGGCGAGGCGATTGCTGATTCGCGTCTGTGGGGAAGGCTGTTCGAGTCGGCCATCGGTGCCTATATTATTAATGGTGCCACCGCAGGGCGTTATAAGACCTACTATTGGCGCGACAAGGCAGGCCGCGAGGTGGACTATGTATTGGAGAAAAACGGGCAACTTCTTGCCATTGAGGTGAAAAGCAATACCGTCGACAGCAATTCGGGTTTGGGCGAGTTCCGCAAACAGTTCAAGAATGCGAAAGCTCTAGTTGTTGGCGAAGGAGGCCTCAAGGCAGAAGACTTCTTGCAAATCAATCCGGTGGATTTGCTGTAAACTCCCATTCCACCGCCGTCCGCATAGCCAACATAATTGCCTCACCTACCAAAGCCACGTCTGCAAGCAGGTAATGGCTCTTGCCTTTTCGGTGATAAGATGTACCAAATCCACTTTTAACGATCATTCTGACTTTTCATCTTCTCAATCAAAGCATCCAACTTCTCGATTTGCTCATCCAAATCCTGTTGGGTATCATTGGCGTATTTAATTAGGAAGCCTCGATAGTCTTGAAATGTTTCAATGAACTTTGTGTTATCATCCAAGTTCTTATACAAATTGAACTTGAAATCCGTAATGGCCATCTCGTTAGCTATCGTATCATCAGAGAGCAAATAGACCGCTTTTCTATAAGGCTCTATCAATTCCTCTGCCTTTTCCCATTCATCTAGCATCAGATACACTTTACTAAGTATTTCAAGCTGGAATGCATACTGCGGTGGTACATACCCTAACTGGCTCTCTCCAAACAAGACGACACTCTCTGTCAAAAACTTGTCAAATTCGAAAAACTTGACAATGATTTCAGCCGCTTCATCTTCGTCCAGTTGGTCAAACAACAGAGGCCCAATAACAAAGTGATCCAGCTCAAACTTGTTTGTTGAGGTAGCCAAAGCGATGCCGATGTCAGTTTCCTCCTTGATATACATGCTCAGCAAATCTTCGTACATCCTCTGCGAGCATAATCGCATCAGTTTAAACCACTTGGTTTCTGCTTCTGAGAGCACAATACTGTCATCTTGCTGCCGTTGCTCCGGAGTTTTTTGTTCCACCTCAAAGCCACCGAGATTTATCGATGACACCTGGTCGATGGGATGATCCAACCGAAACTCCACCCTTGCACTGTCAATCCTTAACATCTCCTTGAACTGATAGTTCCCGATGGTGTCTTCAGGATTGTAGGCATAATACGCCGGTTTATTAGAGTTCTGACGGGTCGCGGTCATTGTTCTCTGCCCGCAGCTGGCTAACACGATTGTTGCCATCAGGATGTAAAAGCAATTCTTCATATTCTTTGTTTGTATAGTGTTGGTAATTAAATATATGCCCATTTTTCCTAAGACCATGTAAAGATAATGCTGAAAACCGTTGTTTCGCATGTGATGTTGATAACTATTTAATAAATACATTTTGGCATCTGATATTCCGTGGCCATGGCAAAGTCGGTGATGACTTTGCGGAAATGGCTGGGCAGATGATGCACGGCCTTTTTGATGATTTCTTTCGGGACACAACCATAATACGCTTCGGCGATACCTCCGGCAATACAGGCTTGCGTGTCGCTGTCGCCACCCAGCGAAACAGCCAGACGGATGACTGACTCAAAGTCTTCGCCATCCATGAAAGCCATGATGGCTTCGGGCACGCTGCCTTCACAGGAGCAATCGAAACTATAGTTCGGACGGATTCCCTCAATCGTGTGACCCAGGTCGTAGTGGAAGTTCTGCACGATGTAAGTCTTTATTTCTGCCTTAGTCGAATGATGACGAGCCATGAAAATGGCGGCCGAAACGGCTTGGGCGGCAGTGATGCCATGCTCGCTGTCGTGCGACACCTCAGCTGACCGTTTCGCAACTTCCAAAGTCTCTTCCATGCTTTCGAAAGCCCATCCGATAGGACTGACACGCATGGCGGCTCCATTGGTAAAAGAGCCGTATGGCTGAGGCTCATCGCTGTTGAGCCATACTTTAGTGGCGTGACTGAAGCCTGCACTGGGATACATCCTCCCGTATGTTTGCATGATCTTGACCAAAGTTGCATGCTGATGCTTAGGGTCACGCATCAACCAATCGGCTACGGCGATGGTCATCACAGTGTCGTCAGTGAACTTGCTGCCTTTATCGAACAGCTCGAAGTCCGTAGTCTTGATTCGGCTGTTGTGGCCTTCAAATCTTGAGCCTATGATATCTCCAATGATTGATCCTAACATATCGATTGTCATCTATTGTTTACAAAATGCAATAAATACGGGTTGGAATTATGCTGAACGGCCCAATCGCCAATAACACAGTCATCATCAAGATGCCTCTCTTGTATGGTTTTATATATAAGTTTAGCATTTGTAGCCGAGCCAACACCTTCTGGAAACAGATGCTGTTCAAGTAGTACAATTCCTTTGAAATAATCTATAAGTTCTATATCGTTTAAAAGCACCCATCTATAATCACTCCTGATCGGAATTCCTTTCTCACGAATATAAGAATATGCTTCCCTAACACTACCATTACGACCTACTTTAATTGGAATTTCCAGATAATCTGCCACTTCAAAAGATGTAACCATATTCTCTCTAAGCCCTAGCAGGACAGCCATGGGGTCATTGACAAATTCGTAACCTTCTATTCTAATATGAAAAGGTGGATGAGACATATACCCTTTTATACAATCTATTGTATATTGTGGTACACATAAAGTCAGATTAAAAACTGGACGATTAAAAAGGTTGTTACGCACGCCTCTAATTCTGAAGGCCTCTTTAATGAGATCCCAAAACAAAAACTCAAAAGCTTCTTGTTTGCAAATCGCTGCATTGTGTATAGGTTTAGTTATCTCAAATTGAATCGGAGGTTTTGTCATACACAGGCTCTTTTACCAACAGCGCAATAATTGCCATTTATGATTTCCACCACATTTGGTTCTTCTACAATAAGCTTTCCGTTCAATACGATTCTTGTAATAAACTCATTGATGTCAATAGACATATCATAAGTTGTTCTGAACAATCTCATAATTAAAGCTTTATTCGTAAAATCTGTTTTAAAGGTTTTGCAAAGTTAGCCTAAAAGAAAACATACCGCAAGAGGTGTTGATAACTTTTTTCCTGTCTTCATCTAAACCCAATTAAGCGCAAAGAATTATTAGTAGAGTTGACAATGAGGTTTCGGGGGTTTGAAGGAACAAAAAAAAGAAAACATGCAATAGCAATCCACACATCATATTTGTTTGTTGAAAATTTGCTTTTTTCGATTTTTTTTGTATCTTTGCAAAAGATTTGGGAGTATCCAAATTTAGGGCGTATTATTAACACGGTCGAGGCATGAGCCCGATGCGGAATCGGCCTTAAAACAACATTAAATGATGTGCTTAATTAAAAAATTAAAGCGTGTCTAGGTTGAGTGTAAAAGGATGGCTCAACCTTCTATAGACGTAGTCAAGAAATTTCTTGTCATAACATCCTTAGTGGGATCTTTGACGAATATTCATTCAGCTTATCTTGAATATCTATAGCATCCAACTCTTGACAACGCAATCAAATATGAGATTGAATAGTTGGGCGCGCCAGAAGATTTAAGAAAAATGAGCAACACCTATTAGATGGTGGTCGAAGATTTGAACATCTAAAAAATCGGTACTGGTTATTGTCGGAATACCTATTTCGTTGTATAGGGGGCGGTTCGAAACCGCCCACCAGTCTAACGCATTATTCTTCCACAAGTTTATCCCAAAATTTCATCTCAAGCATTTCTTTAAATCTATCTGTAGTTCCTATTGGAATAACAATTTTGCAAAGAGAATCAAACCATTCTTCTCTTCCGCTTTCCCACTCTAATGCTTCTCGAAATGAAAATGATATACCTTTTTCTCCTATTGTTGTATCTTCAACAATTCTAATGCGATTAAAACATCGGAAAGCGTCTTCTCCAATAAAACTAATAGTTTTGGGTAAAACAATCTCGCTTAATCCACAACCACTAAAAGCATTATCACCAATGGCTTCAACACCATAGGGGATAACAACTTTTCTCAATGATTTGCAATCATTGAAAGCTCCCTTCTCAATATTTTGAGCAGCAGGCATTTCAACACTTTGTAATGATGTGCAATAATGAAAAGCATATTCTCCAATTCCAAGTACACAACATGTCAAATTTATTGATTCTAACGCCCAGCAATGTTGAAACGCTCTTTTTCCAATACGATTTATGGTTTCTGGAAGAATAATTTGTCGTAATGATGAGCATCCATCAAATGTATTATCTGGAATAGTTGCTTCAACCTCACCATTTTCGTATTGTTTAATAATAATTTGTTGTAACGAAGAGCAGCTTTCAAAATGCCCCTTATTCATAGAGATTACCAAATCAGGTATTATTGCCTGTACTAGTGATGAACCTTCAAACACATGATCACCAAAACTATGTACGGAATTTGGAACTACAATATGCTTCAAACCACAATGTGAAAATGCCTCTCCGCCTATGGATTTCAAAGCATTAGGAAGAACAATCTGTTCTAGTGAAGTGCACCATGAAAAAGCCCTATGCCCAATAAATGTCAAAGTTTTAGGGAAGACAATATGGTGCAAATTAGAACATTCATAAAAAGCCCCATCTCCAATAGATGAAAGGGATTGGGGCATTTTTACAATTTGTAACGATGTGCACCATGAAAAAGTTTCATCTTCAATACGAGTAATCGTATCAGGGAGGACTACTTGTTGCAAAGAAATGCATGATGAGAATGCGCCTTCTCCTATATTACTAACAGAATTTGGAATATATACAAGTTTCAGTTGTTTTCCACAAAACGAATAACTTCCAATAGCTTGGATGGTTTTCGGGATATTTATGCTTTCTTCGTTGCCAAAATATGTAATTAATCGGTTTTCTTGTGTGTCAATTAACATCTCATTGCTTACAATATACCTTGTAGATTGACCTGAAACCGTAATATCTTTGCATCCATCAAACGGATTAGCACCAATACTAACTACAGAATTTGGAATTGTAAGATGTTTAATGGCCTTCCCTGCAAATGCTTTATATCCAATGTTTGCAATAGTGTTAGGGATAATAACGGATTCTGCATTCCCAAAATAACAAATTAGACGTTTTTCTTTTCGGTCAATGAGCATGTCATTTTGGACGATGAATCTGCTTGAATCACTTGTTATAGTAGCCTGGGGGCATTTCGCGAAAGGATTACCTCCGATAAAGCGCACAGATTTTGAAATATGGATAGATTTCAAATCCTGACAATTCTCAAACGCACCGTCTTCAATAGATAAACAATTAACGTCAACACCTTTAATCCATTGATATTGAAACGCATAACGTCCAATTATTTGTCTTCGTACTTGAATGTTTCCTTCCAACAAAGGAGCATTTATCCATGCATCTTGTGATAAAGCTTTACAACAAATGACTTTAGTTCCAGGTAAAATGTCATAATTAGAAGCTGATAGTTTAAGCAAACGGCCTCCATAATCATACATATAACCAAAAGAACCGTCCACTTTTTCTGCCTCATTCAGATCTTCATTGGTTACTTTTGTTGACCAATTCCACATTTTTCCAAACGAAAAAATGCTGGTAGAGCAAGTCCATTCTTTTTTTGTATCCAATTCTCCTTTATCTAATGTCTCAAAGAAACAATCATTGCAGAAAGGTGATGTTTTTCTATTTTTATTTTTATAGTCTTTAAAGAAACAATCATTGCAGAATAAAGATGAAAAATAATTCATCCTATTGTCTTTTTCATCTGAATGGAAAAAGGGGCCTACACAAACAAACTGATTATACCCTTCCATTCTTCCTTTAATAAGATTGGCTAATTGAGTCATATTAAAAGTGTCAATGTCCAATACATTGGAGAAAATGTGTAGTTTTGGAATTATCTCATTTTCCTCTATTTCACGACGCATATAAAGTCCATCAAGCCATTCGTTACATGCAATATCACGCTCGTTTAAATCATCAAATCTTTTATTAATTGTTACAATCCTAGCTTCTGGAAAAAATACTGATGCATGGAGTGCGGCTCTCTTTAAACAGATTTCGGAAGGATTAATCAATGTGATTGAATTAACCTTTTGCCAGTAGTTGTTTTTGTTTAGAAAATCTATATAGCACAATGTTCCCAAAGCTTGCCCACAGCCGTAATCAATGATGTTGATTTCAGGTTGTTCGAAGAATTCTTTTGGCAATTTGTCAAAAGCGTAATTCAGTTTGGCTTGGTGCATCTTGCCGAAAGCGAACAAGTAGGCGGTCATTTGTGGCTCGGAATCCAAGATGTCAATGCCTCGGTTCAAGGCTTCAAAGAGTTCGTCCTGCAAGGCTTGCGGCAGTTCGCGGTAGAATTTGGTGGACAAATCCCTCACTTTGTCGAAAGTGGGATTGTCCATGTATTTCAGTTTGTAGGCGTAGTTAGTATTTTGTTCTATTGCTGTCCGCTAAACATTTGTGTGGGTAGAAAAAACAGGCTGAACTTTTTGGATAAAGTCCAGCCTTTATCGTTACCTTTGTTTCTGCTAAAAAC
>ONVP01000091.1 GCA_900321315.1 uncultured Bacteroidales bacterium | reverse complement strand
ATGACTGCCCTCAACGAGGCCATCGTTTTGGCGCGCACGAGCGAAGACCTTCGGCTGATGGAAAAGGTGCAGGCCACCATCTCGGCATTGAACGGCGACTTGGATCATTGTGAAAACATGATTAGCGTGTTTCTGCGCCGCAGGAAAATGCTCATTTTCATATCGTTGGCTTTGGCCTTTTCGGTGGCTTTTGTGTTTTTCCTGTTATACCGTTCGGCACAAAAACGCGCCACGATTGCCGAAATGAACTTGAGCATTGCTGAGTTGCAGAAAGAATCTGAAACTTTGGCCGAAACCAACCGCAATAACCTGATTCGCAAGGTGATGATGATTTACAGGGTCTTTCTGATTGGTGAAAACAAGGACATCGACAAGGTTTCGTTCCAGAAGTTGAAGACGTGCGTTTGCGGTCGCGAGGCCACGAATGCATACGAGGCCATCTTTGAGGAGTATAGGAAAGTCTATCCTGATGTGGTTCAACGCATTGCGAACACCCATCCCGCCTTGACGGAAGGCGAATTCAAGGTTTGCATCCTCTCCATGATGCCCTTTTCGGTGAAGGAAGTGGCAGACATTATGAAAGTCTCGCCCGCGATGATTGGCAAAGCTCGCACCAGCATCCGCAAGAAACTCGGCATGACCGAGGCACGGGGAAGCATTGAGGAGTTTATTTCGCAGCAATTGTTGGCGGAATGAATTTTCAAACTTTCTTTTGATTGCGAAAAAAATCGCTATATTTGCAGCCTATCAAATTCGTTTTCCCATGAAAATCCAGAAATCTACCCTGAAATCCATAGCAGAACTGATTGGTGCACAGTGCGTTGGACCAGCCAATTTTCCTGTCACAGGTCTGAACGAAATCCACAAGGTGGAGGCGGGCGACATCACCTTCGTCGATCATCCGAAGTATTACGCCAAGGCTTTGAACTCGGCGGCCACGGTGGTCCTTATTAATAAGGAGGTGGAATGTCCCGAAGGCAAGGCACTGCTTTTGCATTCCGACCCCTTCGATGCTTTTGTTCGACTGATGCGGCATTTCCGTCCATTTGAGCCTCAAAACCAGCCGATTAGCGAAAGCGCGACGATAGGAGAGGGGACGCACATCATGCCGGGAAGCTTTGTCGGACACCACACCGTCATCGGCAAAAACTGTCTCATCCATCCCAATGTGACCATCTACGACCACTGCGTGATTGGCGACAATGTTATCATTCATTCGGGCAGCGTCATCGGGGCGGACGGTTATTATTTCCAGCGCCGCAACGAGGGCTTCAAAAAGTTCGAGTCGTTTGGTCGCGTTGTCATTGGTGATGACGTGGAAATTGGCGCCCTGTGCAGTATCGACCGAGGCGTTACTTCGGACACTGTCATTGAGAGCGGCACCAAATTCGACAACCACTGCCAAGTTGGGCACGACAGTTACATCGGCCATAATTGCCTCATCGGTGCCCATGCTGCCATCGCAGGTGTGACGCGCATCGAGGACGATGTCATACTCTGGGGTCGTGTCTGCATCAACAAGGACTTGGTCATCGGCACGGGCGCGGTTGTGTTGGCCACCTCCGCCGTCGATAAGAGCATCGAGCCAGGCAAGGCCGTTTTTGGGGTGCCTGCCCAAGAAGTGCGAAAACAATGGCGCGAACAAGCCGCCCTGCGCCAACTCCCTGAATTTCTGAGAGAATACTACAAAACGCATCAATCATAACGATGGTCAATGGCCTATGGCTGATGGCTCGCAATACGGGTGAAGCAAGCCATAGTCATTGGCCATAAGCCATAGTCAAAAAAACAGACGACATGAAAAAACTTATTCTAATCTTAGCGCTTTTCCTCGCATCCACAGCGGCTTTTGCGCAAAACATGACGACATACAAGTATGCCGAGCGCGACACGCTGAATCTTTATCTCGATTTCTACACGCCTGAAAACGTGAACGATAGCACGATTTGCTTGGTTTATGTCTTCGGCGGTGGATTCATCATGGGTAATCGCGACGGCGACTGGGAGAAGGCCTATTTCAAACAGTTGGTCGAAGCGGGCTTCCAAGTGGCTTCCATCGACTATCGCCTTGGCTTGAAAGGCGCGAAGAACCTCGGCATTTTCAACACCGAACCTTTGGAAAAAGCCGTTTATATGGCCACGGAAGATGCGATTTCGGCTCTGGATTTTCTGTTGAAACACGCCAAAGAGCTGAAAATCAACAAGGATTATATAGTGATGACAGGCTCAAGCGCGGGTGCCATCACTTCGTTGCAAACGGATTATGCCTTATGCAACGGTTTCCTCAATTCCGACATTCTGCCCGATGATTTCCGTTTGGCTGGCGTGGTGGCATACGCGGGTGCCATTTTCTCGAAAGAGGGCAAGGTGAAGTATCGCAACCGTGCTCCCGCTCCGACGATGATGTATCACGGAATGAATGATAATTTGGTGTCATACAAGGGAATAGGCTTCCTCAATGTAGGCTTTTTCGGCCTCGATGCCTTGGTGAAACGTTTCGAGAAATACGACTACCCCTATTTCGCACGGCGTTTCGAGGGCTATGGTCACAGCATCGCCGTTGCTGGTCCGCTCACCATCGACGACCTGTTGTGGTTCTGCCGCCATTACCTTTACAACAAGGAGAAACTACAAGTGGATGGCACCTACACCAACCTCGACTCGGCCACGATGCCGCCTTACGATTTTTACAAGCCGAGCGACTTATATAAATAAAAGATAATCAATAAGTAACAAATGTAACAAATAAAATGAAAAAACTGATGATTTGCATTGGAATGGCTGCAGCCATGGCAAGTTGTGCCCCGAAACAGGAGGAAACTGCCAAACAGCCTCAGCCCAAAGAAGAATTCAAGTATCTGGTGGACGAGTTCGCCGACTTGAGAATCATGCGTTACCAAATCCCGGAATGGGACCAACTGACGCTGCAACAGAAAAGTTACCTCTATTATCTGGGCGAGGCGGCCAAATGCGGTCGCGACATTCTCGCCGACCAGAACTTCAAGTACAACCTGACGGTTCGCAAGACCGTAGAGGCCGTGCTGAACTCCTACAAAGGCGATCGCGAAAGCGTTGATTTTCAGAATTTCATGGTCTATGCCAAAAGAGTGTTTTTCAGCAACGGCATCCATCACCACTATGCCGAGGACAAGTTCTTCCCCGAAATCAGCGAGGCCTATTTCGCCGACTTGCTGAAAGGCAGCGATGCCAACCTGCTTCCGCTCAATGAGGGCGAAACGGTCGAAGACTTCATCGCTTTCCTCACGCCCGTCGTATTCGACAAAGAGCTCTACAAGGTGCGCCGCAGCAGCGAGGAAGACATCATCGTCAATTCGGCGGTGAACTTCTACGAAGGCGACATCCGCAAGGCGGAAGTGGAGGCCTATTATAATAAGATGCGCAAGCCCAACGATGCCACGCCGATTTCTTACGGACTGAACTCCAAATTGGTGAAGAAAGACGGCAAGATTTACGAGGATGTCTATAAGGCCGACGGCTTGTACGGCGAGGCCATCACGGCCATCATCGGCTGGCTGCGTAAGGCTAACGAGGTGGCGGAGAACGACATACAGCGCGACTACACGCAAAAACTCATCGACTATTACACCACCGGCGACCTCAAGACTTGGGACGCTTACAACATCGCGTGGGTGCAGGATTCCGTTTCGCACATCGACTTCGTGAACGGTTTCATCGAGGACTACGGCGACCCGATGGGCATGAAGGCCACTTGGGAGTCTGTCGTCAATTTCAAGGACTTGGAGGCGACCGTCCGCTCCAATACCATCAGCGAGAACGCGCAATGGTTTGAGGACAACTCGCCCGTTGATGCGCGCTTCAAGAAAGAGGAGTGCAAGGGTGTTTCGGCGAAGAGCATCATCGTCACCACCCTCGGCGGCGACTGCTTCCCCTCGCCCCCGATTGGCATCAATCTGCCCAACGCCGACTGGATTCGCAAGGACTACGGATCCAAGTCGGTGACTATCACCAACTTGATGGAAGCCTACGACAAGGCCGCCGACGAAAATCCGAAGAGTGCCTTGGCCGAGTTCGCCTATTCGCAAGAGGAAATCGACCTCTGCAAGAAATATGGATCCGATGCTGACGTGGTTCATACCAACCTTCACGAGTGCTTGGGTCACGGTTCGGGCAAACTGCTCCCTGGAACGCAACCTGGCGCTTTGAAGGAGTTCAGCTCCACTTTGGAAGAAGCCCGTGCCGACCTGTTCGGCTTGTATTACCTCGCCGACCCGAAGATGGTGGAACTGAACATAATGCCTGACGCTGAGGCCTATAAGTCAGAGTATTGCTCCTATATTCGCAACGGCATGATGTCGCAGTTGGCTCGCGTGGAGTTGGGCAAAGACGTTACCGAGTCGCACATGCAGAACCGCAAACTCATTTCGGAGTGGTGCTACGAGCGCGGCAAGGAGGCCAACGTCATCGAGAAGAAAGTGGAAAACGGCAAGACCTACTTCGTTATCAATGATTTCGAGGCTTTGCGCGGACTGTTTGGCGAGCTGCTGGCCGAAATCCAGCGCATCAAGAGCGAGGGCGACTATGCCGCAGGCAAAGCCATCGTTGAAAAATATGCCGTGAAGGTCGATTCAGAGCTGCACAAGGAAGTGAAGGAACGCTATAACGCATTGGGCCTCAAGCCCTACGGCGGTTTCATCAATCCCGAAATCGTTCCCGTCGTCGAAAACGGCACCGTGACCGACTACAAGATCGAATATCCCACCGATTTCGTGGCGCAACATCTTAAATATGGCAAGGAATACAGTTTCTTGAAGGCCGCGCATTGAAACAAGGTGTGCGATTTTCGTGCGCCAAAAACAAGAAAATCAGCCGTAACTGGCTGATTTTCTGTTTTGGTGACCCGGCTGGGGCTCGAACCCAGGACCCCAACATTAAAAGTGTTGTGCTCTACCTGCTGAGCTACCGAGTCATCCTTTTTGCGGGTGCAAAAGTACGGCTTTTTTCTTTATCCTGCCGCTTTTCAAGCAATTTTTTTTCATTCGTCAAGCCAACCTTTGCCCTGTCGGGTTATAACAATCTCATTATCAGTGCAATCCACGACAGTGCTCTCCTCGTTGTCGCCCGCACCGCCATCAATGACGATGTCCACCAAATCCTTGTAACGGTCGTAAATGTCCTCGGGGTCGGTGAGGTAGGGGTTGATTTCGTCCTCCTCATCAGACAGCGAAGAGGTCATGATGGGCGAACCAAGCTCGCGCACGATGTTGGTGATGATGGGTTGGTCGGGGATGCGGATGCCGATGGTTTTCTTCTTGCTTTGGAAGATGCGCGGAATGTTGTTGTTGGCCTCTAAAATAAAGGTGAAAGGCCCGGGCAAATTGCGCTTCATCATCTTGAAAACGTCGTTGTTGATGGGCTTGGTGAACTCGCTCAACATGCTGAGGTCGTGGAAGATAAACGAGAAATTGGCCTTCTCCTTGCGGATGCCTTTGATTTGGCAGATGCGCTCCAAAGTGCGCGGATTGTTGATGCAACCGCCAAGACCGTAAAGCGTGTCGGTCGGGAAGATGATGGTGCCGCCGTCGGCCAAGCATTCCAGAATCATCTTGACGTAGCGCGGGTTGGGGTTCGTGGGATAAAGTTTGAGTATCATAGACTTACGGAAAAATCGCGCAAAAATACAAAAATGTTGCAGAACAAAGGCGAAATTCCCTACTTTTGCAGTCCATCTACGGGATTCCAATCCGCAGATGTTTTTTGTTTTTCAACTTTAATCTAAAACTATATGGGTGGCTTTTTTGGCACGGTTTCCAAGCATCCTTGCGTCAAGGATTTGTTCTATGGCGTTGATTATCACTCACATCTCGGTACCAAGCGTGCTGGAATGGTGACATACGCCGGCGGGTTGTTTCACCGCTCGATTCACGACATCGAAAACTCGTATTTCCGCACAAAGTTCACCGACGATTTGGGGAAATTCATCGGCAACATCGGTATCGGCGTCATCAGCGACACTGATGCGCAACCCATCGTCGTCAATTCGCACCTCGGCAAGTTCGCCATCGCCACGGTGGCCAAAATCAACAACTTGGACGAATTGGTCAACCATTGCCTCGACCAGCGCCAGCATTTTGCCGAGCTGAGTTCGGGTGCGACGAACCCCACGGAGTTAGTCGCCCTGCTCATCACCCAAGGCGAGGATTTCGTCGATGGCATCCGCAACGTATATAATAAGGTGAAAGGATCGTGCTCCATGCTCATCATGACTGCCGACGGCGTCATAGCCGCCCGCGACTACTACGGTCGCACACCCATCGTGGTGGGCAAGGGGGAGGAAGGCTATGTTCTTGCTTCTGAGAGCCATAGCTTCATCAATCTCGACTACATGACCTGCTACAACGTGGCGCCGGGCGAGATTGTGAAGGTCACTTTGGATGGTGTCCAGCAATTGCTGCCGCCCAATCACAAGAAGCAGGTCTGTTCCTTCCTGTGGATTTATTATGGCTATCCAGCGACTGACTACGAGGGCATCAACGTGGAGGAGGCTCGCTACAACGAAGGCCGCGAGATGGGCAAGCGCGACTATGTCGACATCGATTACGTTTCCGCCATCCCCGACTCGGGCATCGGCATGGCCTTGGGCTATTCCAATGTGCGCAAAGTGCCTTACCTGCGCGGTGTGGTGAAATATACTCCCACTTGGTCGAGGAGCTTCATGCCTGTAAACCAGACACAAAGGGAACACGTGGCCAAGATGAAACTCATCCCCAACCGTGCGCTCCTCAACGGAAAGAAAGTGGCTTTCTGCGACGACAGCATCGTGCGCGGCACCCAGCTGCGCGACAATGTGAAGATGCTCTACGACTACGGCGCGAAGGAAGTGCACGTGCGCATCAGTTGCCCGCCGCTCCTGTTCGGCTGCCCTTTCCTCAACTTCTCGGCCTCAAAGAATGTGATGGAACTGGTAACGCGCCGCTGCATCAAGGAAATGGAGGGCGACGACAACCGCAACATCGAAAAATACTGCGACCCGACAAGCCAAGAATACGCCAACCTCGTGGAATTGCTGCGTGAGCATATCGGTGTTGATACGCTGAAATTCAATACATTAGAAAATGTTGTGAACGCCATAGGCCTGCCCAAGTGTGACCTTTGCACCCACTGTTTCGACGGGTCGAGCTACGGGGACTGATCCAGCACTTGACTTTCCCAAAAAAATCCCTATCTTTGTCCCCGAAAATGTACACATAGTATTCATTAAAACCTACATAACGATGACCAACATCTTCCTGAAAATAATGCCGGCCACCGCTGCCAACATTCCCCCCAAAGCCCTGAAAGGGCGACCCGACGTCAACCATGGGTGCAACCCATGCAACAAAACACAACAGGCCAACCACAGGCACAAGCCGAGCGCAACCAAAACCCTCCTCCTCGCGCTCCTCCTCGCCCTGCTCGCGTCACAAGCGGCGCAGGCGCAACACCGCGACTGCAACGGGCCAATCACCATCACTGCCGATGCGCCATACTCCCAAGGCTTTGAAAGCCCGGAAGGAACCGCTTACAATGTCCAAGGCCCTCTGCCGTCATGCTGGGAAGCTAACTCCACCGGCAATATCGCCCCGCATAACACAACTGGCTATCACACTGAAGGTTCACAGAGCCTGTCGTTTTACTATGAGGGTACGTCTTACATTGGCACCGACTATGCCTATGCCTATGCCTATTTGCCAGAATTCACCAATCCCCTCAACGAACTGAAAATCAGTTTCTATATGTACATGTACAAGACAGGCTTTGACAATTCCTCCAATCTCCAATTGGGCTATATCACCGCTGAGAATAACTTTTTTGCCATTGAAACCTACAACAATACAAGTCTTATAAAGCAACGCACAGTTTATCTGCTCAATGTACCTGCCACAGCGCAGCGTTTGGCCTTCAGATGGAATGCACGAAGTGGAGATACCCGGTGCATCATTGATGATGTGGAAGTGGCGATTGATACCGACTGCCATACCGTGAACACTTTGAGACGAAGCGGAATGACAACCACTTCTGCCTATCTGAGTTGGAACTTGATAGACAACAGCCAAGAGGCTTGGGACGTGCAGGTGGCCACCAATGTGGCCTTCACTGAGAATGTTGCCAACCATGAAGCCGACACCCACGAAAACTACTTGCTGACTGGCCTCGAGGCCGCTTCGTACTACTATGTGCGCGTGAAGCCTTCATGCAGTACCGACCTTTGGAGCAACACCATCGACTGAAATCATCAATAAATTTCTTGGCTTTATTATCTGAAATAATTTGTCTATGGTGTCACATGTATCTAAATATATATCCTCATAAGGTCGCTTTTGACAACTTATTAAAATAGAATTTCCATGAGATACATTATGTATAATACTATTCAAATCCAAATAAAAATTGTCTATTTCTGGAACATCTACTTGTTCTTTTATTTTTTTTACCATTAAAGGATATCTCCTTGAAATGAAATAAGCAAATTTAGGAATT
>ONVP01000335.1 GCA_900321315.1 uncultured Bacteroidales bacterium | reverse complement strand
TGAAGTATCCCTTCTCATCGATAGCCGGGGTCTTCTGCGGTGTTACAGTACCGGTGATGTCGGCCTCAGTGGTGGTAGATACAGCATCGCCGTTGTTGAGGTTCATGGACACATTTGCCTTCACCTCGATAGGACGTGCAACGGCAGCACGTGAGTCGTTCTGCTTCTCGACGAGTTTCTCAAGGTCTACGGCATTGACGCAGATGTCATTGCCGACCATTGTGCCGTCGATATTTGCACCATTGACAGTAAGAGTCTTGATGGTGTAGCCGGAGACTATAGTGTCTGTAGTGCTGACCGTAACGAGATGAACCATGCCATCAGCGTCAGGGAGAGCGCTGTTGATTTCTGAACCGGCAGCGAAAGTCAGTCCGTATTTAGCTGCTGCGGCATCCTGACCATACGACTGTGGATTAGCCCAATCGTCATAGTCCTCGCTGCAACTTGCAAGACCCAGAGCGGCAAAGGCTGCCAAGCTATATAATAATGTCTTTTTCATTTTATTCTGTAGTTTATGAGTTTTGGAGTTTTGTAAGTTTTTGAGCCTCTGAGTTCCTAGGTTAAGGATTTTTATCTTCATGCCGAAGAACTTAAAAACTCAAAAACTTAAACTCTAAAATTAAAAATTAAACATTATGGCTTACAAAATCACAGACAGCTGCGTTGCTTGCGGCTCATGCATTGACGAATGCCCGGTGGGCGCTATCTCGGAAGGCGACATCTATGTCATCGACGCTGACGCTTGCGTTGGCTGCGGAACCTGCGTCGGCGCTTGCCCGAACGAAGCAATCGTTGAGGACTAAATCATCCGAAATCAAGCGAACAACAGCAAGAAAGCCTGCCCAAAAAGACAGGCTTTCTTCAATTTCGGAACTTTTTTCCACTTTTTTTCCAAAATTGGGAAAGTTTGGCAAACTATTTGCTATCTTTGCACCGTTCTTTGAAAGACAAAACACAATTCACCTAATTATTAATTAAACACTTTAAAAAATGAAGAAATTAGCTTTGGCACTCGTATGCCTCGTCAGCGTTGCCTTCTTCGCAAGCTGCAAAGAACCGGTTGAGAATCCGGAACCTTCCATCGCCATCTTCAATGAAGAAGGCTATGTCCAAAACAATGATGTCGTTGACTTGAACACTGACGTCAAATTCGGCTTTGTGATGTCGTCCAACAGCCAAACCCAAAAGGCACTCCAATCACTCGTCGTGAAAATTGACGATGTCGTTTGGGCCAACCTCACCGACAGCCTGACTGGTCTGACCACCTACACCTACAAAGACGTTGTGGAGTACAAACTTGAAAGAGACTCCATCATTGGTGCTTCCGTCATCACCGCCACCGTTACCGACGAGGCCGGCCAGATGAACACTGCCACCATCAACCTGAAGCTCAACCAAGTTGAAGATCCCCTGACTGTCAGAGATTTCGATTGGTTCCGTCAAGGCAATACCCAAACTGGTCTTGAAGAACTCGGCCTCTACTGGGAAAGAAACATCAAGTCACCCTTCGCCCAAATCAAGCCCATGGACGGCGTGGTTCTCTACAAGTTCGACAGCAGCGTTTGGGAACAAGTTGTCACCCCCTCGCAAAAAGCAGCCGTGTTTGCTGACGGTGCCACCACTGCCTCCGTTTACAACAATGTGGACGTGAACGAGAATGGTACCTACAATGACGTCATCGGCACCCGCATGCCCGACGGCACGCTGCACCTGATGCTCGTGGAGATGTGCAGAGTTGGTTCCTATGAACCCGCTGGCACTCCCATCCACATCTATGGAAAAGCCAAATAAGAATCCGAAAGGTTTCTGAAAGAACCGAAGGTGCGCCAAATTTGGCGCACCTTTGTTTTTGCAACCAACGCAAAAATCTGGGCGGAATCGAACAAAAAACCATCGATTCCGCCCAGATTTTATAAAAATTCGGGCGGAATTGAAGAAAAATTCACCGATTCCGCCCGAATTTTATTATTTTTGCGGCGGAACGTAAAACATCAACGAAGTTAAATTGAATTACTATGGCAACTTTAATAGGCAGAAAAGCAGAATCCGCGCTGCTGCGGGAATACATCCAATCAGACCGTGCCGAGTTCATCGGCATTTATGGTCGCAGGCGCATCGGCAAAACCTTCCTAATCAACCAACTGCTGCATGACGAACTGACTTTCTCCGTTTCGGGACTGCTCTACGGCAAGAAATCAGAACAAGTGGCAGCTTTCCAAATCGCCTTGCGCGAACACGGCTACGAGAAACCGCTCACCAAAAACTGGCTGGAACTGCTCTATGCTTTACAAGACCTGCTTAAAAGCAAACTGCGAAAAGGCAAACCGTGCATCATCTTCATCGACGAGTTGCCCTGTTTCGACCGCAAAGGCGGGGCGTTTGTCCGTGCCTTGGGCCAGTTTTGGAACAGTTGGGCCGCGTGGCAAGACGAAGTGAAACTCATCGTATGCGGCAGTGCCACCTCATGGATGGTGCGCAACATCATCAACAACCGAGGCGGCCTATACAACCGCCTCAC
>ONVP01000189.1 GCA_900321315.1 uncultured Bacteroidales bacterium | reverse complement strand
GCAAATTCACCGAGTCGCCGTTCATCAGCATGATGATGGTGGTGGGCGAAAACCAGAAGTTTGCCGCCGCGCTCATCATACCCAACTTCGAGCACCTGAAAAACTGGTGCGAAGAAAACCATGTCGCCTTTACGACAAACGCCGAAGTGATTAAAAACAAGGTAGTTATCGACCGCTACCGGAAGGAAGTTGACAACTACAACAAGTTCTTCGGCGACTACGAGAAAATCAAGCGTTTCGAGTTGCTCGACCGCGACTGGACCATCGAGGACGGCGAGATGACCCCAAGCCTGAAAATCCGCCGTAAAGCCATCGCCGAGCGATACAAAGACTTGATTGACGGGATGTTTGCAGAGTGAGATTTGACACAAATTGCACTTTGAAAAAAGCAGTTTTCTAGTAAAATTGCACTTCGTGAAGTGCAATTTTTATGATTTTTTTTCACTTTGCGGAGTGCAACTTTATTCCATTTGGATGTTTGGGTTTGTGTATTGATTTGTTTTTTCGTAATTTTGCCCCTCAAAGTAATTCGCTATGGAATCTCTACCCGCATTATTCTCCGACCTCGCCTTAATCCTCGTCACGGCAGGTGTTACTACAGTGATTTTCAAATGGTTGAAACAGCCTTTGGTGTTGGGTTATATCATTGCAGGACTGCTCATCGGGCCTTATTTCCCATGGTTTCCCGTCATCAACGACCACCATAGCGTGGAGACTTGGAGCGAAATCGGCATGGTGTTTTTGCTTTTCGCCATCGGATTGGAATTTAGTTTCAAGAAACTGAAGAAACAGGCTGGCACTGTGGGTATTACCGCTTTGACAGAGTTGGTTTCGATGTGCATCATCGGCTTCCTGCTCGGCAAGCTGATGGGCTGGAGCCAGATGGACAGCATCTTCCTCGGCGCCATGCTCTCCATGTCATCCACGACCATCATCGCAAAAGCTTTTGAGGACCTGAAATTGAAGAGCGAGAAGTTCACCAACAGCGTCATCGGCGTGTTGGTGGTCGAAGACTTGGCCGCCATCCTTATGATGGTGATTCTCTCCACTTTGGCGGTGAGCACGGCGTTGAATGGCAACGAATTGGTTCTCAGCGTCTTGAAATTGGGTTTTTTCCTATTGGTGTGGTATGTCGGTGGCGTGTTCCTCATCCCGACCGTTTTGAAATGGGCGCGGAAGTTTATGACGGAGGAAACGCTGACGGTGTTCTCCGTAGGCCTGTGCTTCTTCATGGTTTGGTTGGCCAACAAGGCGGGATTTTCGTCGGCTTTGGGCGCGTTCATCATGGGTTCTATCTTGGCCGAAACGCTTGAGGCAGAGATGATTCACAAGCTGACATCACCCATCAAGAACCTGTTTGGCGCGGTGTTTTTCGTGTCGGTGGGCATGATGGTCAATCCAGCCATTCTGGTGCAGTATTGGTGGCAGATTTTGGTCATCACTGTTGTCGTAGTAGTCTTGAAATCAGTGAGTTCTGGATTGGGTATGTTGCTTTCGGGCGACAATCTCCACAATTCGGTGCGTGCCGGAATGTGTTTCGGGCAAATCGGCGAGTTCTCGTTCATCATCGCCACGGTGGGCATGAGCTTTGGCGTTATCGACGACTTCCTGTATCCCATCATCGTTTCGGTGTCCATCATCACCACGTTCCTCACACCTTATCTGATAAAAGCCGGCGAACCGATGTTCCATTGGATTGAGCGCAAAACGCCGGAAAGCTGGACCCGCTTCTTCCAAAACAAGGAGAAAAATATCAAGGAAAAGACGGGAAAACGATTGAATATGAGGACTTTCGTGTTAAGCCAGCTCAAGAAGACGGTGCTGTATTCGGCCATTCTTCTTGCCTTGATGCTGATTTGCTTCTCCATTTTCACCCCGTGGGAAAACAACAATATGCGAGCTTATGTCGATATTGTTTCGTTGGCCGTCACGCTGGTGCTGACATCGCCTTTCGTTTGGGCTTTGGGCTTCAAGCACGACTTGGACGACGAAACGGAGAAGATGGTCAACGAAAACAAGAGCAACCGACGGATGGTCAAGATTTTGTATGCCGTGAGGTTCGTCTTGGCATGGTTCTTTACGGCTTATATTGTCCGCTATTTCCTCAACGCCGATTTTTGGCGGGCTGTCAATACGCCGATGAGCGTCATGCTGATGGCCATCGTTGCCGCATTGGCACTGCTGCTCCTGCTGCGAGGCTTGAGTCCGGCCATGAAGTGGTATGAGCGCATCGAGAACCGTTTCCTCGAAAACATGAACAAGCGGGAAACCTTGCAGTCGTTTGTGGTGCCAGAGGTGCTGCAAGAGAATTTCGCCTTGGAGAAGATGACCTTGAACGCCAAGAGCCAATTTGCGGGCAAAAGCATCCGCGACTGCGATTTCCGCACGAGCTTCGGCGCCAGCGTGATGAGCGTGGACCGCGCCGACGAGGTCATCGACCTGCCGCGCCGCGACCTTGTGCTGTTTCCCGCCGACGAACTGACCTTCCTCGGCACGGAAGAACAGTTGGCCCGCATGAGGCCGCTCGTGGAGGTGGAAGACGAGGTGCTCATCAGGGAAAGGCCTGCAAGCGACATGGACATCCATTGCTCCGTGGTGGACGAAAACAGCCGCTATGTTGGAGTCACATTGTACGAATCAAACCTGCGTAACCGATTCAATGTCATGGTGATAGCTGTTGAGCGCGACGACGACTTCATTCTCAACCCGCCTGCGTCCATCATGTTCCAAGAAGGCGACACGGTATGGTTCGTTTCGTCGGAGAACAACGCCAAGGAACTGGTGCAATATGCCCACAAAACAAATGACAACTAAAAACCATCAATTCTCAACCATCAATTCTCAACCATCAATTCTCAACTATCAATTCTCAACTGAAAACTATGGAATCCCTCCCCGCATTATTCTCCGACCTCGCCCTAATTCTTGTCACGGCAGGTGTTACCACTGTGATTTTCAAGTGGTTGAAACAGCCCGTGGTATTGGGCTACATCATCGCTGGTTTCCTCATCGGGCCGAATTTTGAATGGTTTCCCGTTATCAGCGACCACACGAGTGTGGAGACATGGAGCGAAATCGGCATGGTGTTCATGCTGTTCGGCATCGGTTTGGAGTTCAGTTTCAAGAAGTTGAAGAAAGTGGGAGGCACGGTCGGCGTGACTGCGCTCACGGAGTTGGTCACCATGTGCGTGGTGGGTTTCTTGCTCGGCAAAGCCTTGGGCTGGAGCCAGATGGATAGCATCTTCCTCGGCGCAATGCTCTCCATTTCCTCGACAACCATCATCGCCAAAGCCTTCGACGACATGAAGTTGCACCGTGAGAAGTTCAGCGGCAATGTCATCGGCGAGTTGGTCGTCGAAGACCTCGAAGCCGTCCTTTTGATGGTCATCCTCTCCACTTTGGCCGTGAGCAAGACCTTCGATGGTATGCAGTTGGTTACCAGTATGTTGAAACTAGGTTTCTTCCTTTTGGTTTGGTTTGTCGGCGGCATTTTTTTGGTGCCTACGGTGCTGCGATGGTCGCGCAAGTTCATGTCGGAGGAAACACTGACGGTGTTTGCGGTTGGCCTCTGTTTTATGATGGTCGTGTTGGCTAATCTCGCCGGATTCTCTTCGGCTTTGGGTGCGTTTATTATGGGCTCGATTTTGGCTGAAACGCTTGAGGCAGAGGCAATTCACAAAGTGACTACGCCCATCAAGAACCTCTTTGGCGCGGTGTTTTTCGTGTCGGTCGGTATGATGGTCGATCCGCAGATACTGTCCAATTATTGGTGGCAAATCCTTGTTGTGACCATCATTTTGCTCATTTTCAAACCGTTGAGCAATGTTGTCGGACGCTTGATTGCAGGTTTGGGCCTGAAACAAGCCATGCAAGGCGGTTTTTGTTTCAGCCAAATCGGCGAGTTTTCGTTCATCATCGCGACGCTTGGCCTGAGCTACGGCGTCATCGATGATTTCCTGTATCCCATCATCGTTTCGGTGTCCATCATCACGACGTTCATCACGCCATACGCCATCAAGTCGGCGGTGCCAAGCTACCATTGGGTGACTAACCATTTCCCATCGATGTGGCTTAACCGTCTGGAAAACAATGAATCAGGCATCAAGGTGAAAAACGGGAAGACGGTCAACATGGGCAGTTTTGTGGCGCGGCAGTTCAAGAACATGGTCATTTATTTGGCCATCATCATCGCCGTGGTGCTCATTGGTTTCTTCATCAGTTCGTTTGTTATGAAATATGTGCCGAGGCCGTGGAGTTGTGCCATCGGCACGGCTCTGAGCTTGATTTTGGTGTCGCCTTTCCTTTGGGCGATGGGTTTCAAGCACACCTTGGTGAACACCACCCATAAGTTGATGGATGCCAGCAAGTTCAACAAGACGGTCATTCTTCTGGTTTTCTTGTTGCGCTTTTTGGTGGTGACGGTGGTCGCTTATTCGGTCATCCAGCATTTCCTGAACGCTCTGTTTTGGGACAGGTTGGGCATCGGTTCGCCGCTGTTCCACTTGATAAACATCGGTTTTGCCGTTGTTTACACTTTCATGCTCAAGGCTTTAAGCTCAGCGATGAAATTCTACAAGCGTATAGAGGAGCGCTTCATGGACAACTTGAACAAACGCCAGTCGATGCAGGTGTTCACCATCCCCGAAATCCTTCAGGAAAACTGCCATTTGCAGAAGATTACGCTCAGTCTCGATAGCCCTTAT
>ONVP01000341.1 GCA_900321315.1 uncultured Bacteroidales bacterium | reverse complement strand
GAAATCTACGAGCGTTATCGCCGTGCCCCGCAATTGCTGAGGACAGATGTCGGTTTGTTGCCCAAGGATCGTGTCATTATCATAGACGAAGTGCAGAAAATACCTGCCTTGTTGGACGAGGTGCATTGGCTTATGGTCAACGAAGAAAGACGTTTTGTCCTCAGCGGTTCAAGCGCAAGGAAACTGAAACGCGGCGGGGCAAATATGCTCGGCGGTCGTGCCGTCAGTATGCGGCTGTTTCCGTTGGTCAGTGCTGAAATACCTGATTTCGACCTTGTTAAGGCTTGCAATCATGGTTTGTTGCCACGTCATTACGAAATCAAGGAACCAAATCGACGTTTGAAATCGTATGTGGGCGATTATTTGCGTGAGGAAATCTCTGCGGAGGCCTTGGTGCGCAATCTTGCCGTTTTCAGCCGTTTCCTTGAAATTGCTGCTTTTTGTGACGGGGAAATGTTGAACTACAACAACATAGCCTCCGATTGCGGTGTGAGTGCCCCGACAATTAAGGAGTATTTCTCCATTTTGGAGGAAACCTATATTGGGTACACGATACCGCCGTTCACAAAGACCAAAAAACGGACAGCCCTGCAAACGCGGAAGTTCTATTTGTTTGATGTTGGCATCGCGAATTACCTGCAAAAACGGTCTTTCATACAGCCCGAAAGCACTGATTTCGGGAAAGCCTTTGAGCATCTCATTTTTCAGGAAGTCATAGCCTATCTGTCTTATTCCGAGAAAGATAAGGATCTTTGTTATTGGCGCACAACACGCGGTTATGAAGTGGATATGATTTTGGGAGAAGGTGAGGTGGCCATTGAAATCAAGTCGTCACGTGAGATTGTTTCGCGTCACACGAAGGGCTTGAAGGCATTCAAAGAGGACTTCCCGGAGGCGCGGCTCATCATCGTATCTCTTGAAGAGCAACCGCGCTTGGTGAACGAGGTCGAAGTTTACCCTGCAATGCAATTTCTGAAAATGTTATGGAATGGAGAAATAATCTAATGTAATATCAACAACTGATCATCTATGGAAAGACTAGAAAAAAGCATCGAGAAAATGAAGTATTGTAGATCAACCATAATAATCGTTATGCTCGCAATCTGCGCATTTGGTATGTCTTCTTGTGCAATTGTAAGAGGCTTAAGGACTGATGGCAAGTATGGTCCCAATATTTTCAGTTTCGAGCAACGCGAACACGACACTATTGCCAATGGTAAGGTGTCATTTCGGTTTCCTGTTGCCAAAATGAAAGCTGATTGGATTGATACACTGTGTTTTAGGCAGCCGCCTCATTGTGATAGTATGACCTTTTGGGATGCGATGAACGCGGCAAGCAACACGCAGGGATGGCTCATCATTCATAACGATAGCATCGTTTATGAGAGGTACTGTGGCGATTTTTCATCCGACCGTATGGCTACCATCTTCTCAGTATCCAAATCTATCACATCACTACTATGCGGCATCGCGGTTGACGATGGTTACATTCACAGCATTGATGACCCTGTTACCGACTATTTGCCAGAACTGAAAAAGAAAGACCCGATGTGGCAAAAACTGACCATCCGTCATCTGCTGGATATGAAGAGCGGACTTGATTTCGACGACACCTACGAGTTCACCTCATTAAAGGATTTGAAGATGCTTAATGCTATGGCCAAATTGAATTATGGACACAATCTGATGAAGCAAATCAAAAGTCTGAAATTCCGTTGTGAGCCAGGCACATCGCGTCGCTATGAGAGTATGACAGCTGCAATTCTCGGTGTTGTCATTGAGCGCGCATCAGGCAAGCGTTTTGCCGACTATCTCAGCGAAAAGGTATGGAAGCCGCTCGGTATGGAGACGTTTGCGCTAATCAACATTGACAGCCGCAAACATGATAATGCACACACTTTTGGCGGCCTCTCGACCACTATAAAAGACCTTGCCAAGATAGGCTGTCTCTATCTCCACAACGGAATGTGGAATGGAAAACGCATTGTGAGTGAGGAATGGATAAATCAGACTAAGGAATTTGATTCCAATACTGTTGGCTACCATTTCAATTGGTATAACGTGAATTACGAAGGTTATATTAGACCTGAACATTCCGGCTATTATGCATTGGGCATCTACAATCAGGTGCTTTACGTTAACCCCGACAAAAACCTTGTCATGGTGAGAATCGGGCTACACAACAACACCTGCGCAATTATTCCAGTGCTGATGGAACAGTTGAGCATTTCGTGGCCAACAGAATAAAAGCGCAAAAGGATAAATTAGTAGAATACCAAACAATTCAACAATTAAACAAACAACAATTAAACATCAAGTTATGGACAAAAATGAAATGAGAGAAGTAACATATAAGCTATTTGAAAAATATACTAAAGAAGGTGAAAAAGAATTATTAAAATTAATTGAAGATAATAGAACATTT
>ONVP01000187.1 GCA_900321315.1 uncultured Bacteroidales bacterium | reverse complement strand
TATTTGTATGCATTACGGCCTAACTGAGGCTTCGCGCTCTGCTTTTATGGAGTTCCATTCTGAACACGACCAACTGAATACAGCGGGTAAAGCGTCGCCTAATGTGGACGTGAAGATCTTTGATGCCGAGGGCAAGGAACAACCTATTGGCGCAGAAGGCGAAGTGTGCGTGAAAGGCGAGCATGTGACGTGCAGCTATTGGAACGAGACCCCTGAAAGATTCGCCAAAGACTTCTTCAACGGATATTTCCGTACCGGAGACTGCGGTTATTTGGATGCAGATGGTTACATCCATCTCAAGAGCCGCATCAAGGAGATGATTAACGTGGGAGGCAAGAAAGTAAGCCCAATGGAAGTGGAGGATGTGTTGAACGTTATCCCGGGTATTGCCGATTGCGCTTGCGTGGCTATGCCTGACCCTGAAGGAGTGTTGGGAGAAGTGGTGAAGGCTTTCATTGTTTGCAATGATGATGCGCTAACCAATGCCGCCATTATTGAGGCACTGAGGCCTAAGTTGGAAGTGTATAAACTCCCCGTCGCCATTGAGCGTATAGATGCCATTCCCAAAACGGCATCGGGGAAGGTTCAAAGATTAAAATTAAAATAAGGATATGGAAGAACGGGTTTCCTACATGGATGAGTTGTTCAATTTGCCGGCATATTCCGACAACGAAGAGCAGCACAGCCTCTATCTCAAAGCCTTGCAGGAAGAATTGGTGTTTCATTATGAGCATAATGAGATGTACCGCCAGTTTTGTGATCGCAAGGGCTTTGACCCGTATGCGGAGATTACTTCGTTGGAAGCCATCCCGCCCGTGGCAGTGAGCGTGTTCAAAGACCTTGGGATGGGTCTTGCTTCCGTGCCAAAGGAGGATATCAAACTGCGTTTGCAGTCTTCTGCCACCTCGGGTACGCCAAGTACCATTGTGGTGGACAAAATCACCTCCAAGCGTCAGGCCAAAGCCATGGTAAAAGTGATTCAGGAGGCGATTGGTCGTGAGCGCAAGCCTTTTTTGGTGATGGACATTGACCCGCGTTCGGAGTTCCGTGCGCTGCTGGGCGCCCGCTTTGCAGCCATCACGGGTTATTTGAACTTCGCCAGCAAGGCAGGCTATTTCCTCAAGGCCAAGGATGGCGTGTCGTATTTCGACGTGGATGCCATGCAACAATATGTGGCCGAAATCCCTGCCGAACAACCCGTGGTGGTGTTTGGCTTCACCTACATCCTCTACAGCAATGTACTGAAATCCATCCGCGAGAAAGGTATTACTATCCCGTTGCCGAAAGGTTCCAAAATTATCCATATTGGAGGTTGGAAGAAGCTCGAAAGCGAAAAGATAAGCAAGGAACTCTTCAACCAACAGTTGGCCGATTGCTTTGGCATTGAACCGGTGGATGTGATTGATATCTATGGTTTCACCGAACAGATGGGCTTGAACTATCCCGACTGCCCTTGCGGTTGTAAGCATGAGTCGAGTTATGTGAAAGTGTTGGTGCGCGATGTGGTGACCAACGAAGTGTTGTCTGCTGGTGAAGAGGGCAAACTGGAGTTCATTACCCCTGTGCCGCACAGTTATCCTGGCAACTTAGTGCTGACCGACGACTTGGGAATGATTATCGACGGTGAGTGCCCTTTTGGTCGTGCTGGCAAAAGATTCAAGATATTGGGTCGTTTGAAGAAAGCCGAGGTGCGTGGTTGTGGCGACATTTTGTCGAACAAACTTACGTTCCAGAGGCGTATCACTGATGCGGTGGACGACGACCGACTGGAGATTCAATATTTCACCAATGAATTGCCCGAAGGTGAAAGTTCCGAAAAGACTTTCCAAGGCATGATTGACTCTTTGCGAAGCCAATTGCCGTGGTTGCGCAAACAGCCTATCGACGCCTTGATAGGCTTGATTGATGCCGCTGCCCAACGTTGGGCAACCGATCCCAAATACCTGTTCTTGAAAGACAAGGGCTTGAACTTCTTGGCCATTTGGTGCAGTGAGCGCCATCTGAGAGAAATCGCCCAATTTGGATTGAGAGGCAATCTCGCCTACGCTGACACCTATTGCGCGTTCCCGGATTCAGAGAAACATCTCTTGAAAGCCAACTCCCGTGGCTTGGTGTGCCACTGGATGGCGGGTAATGTGCAAATTTTGGGCTTGTTTGCCTTGGTGCAGTGCATTATGACAAAAAATGTGAACCTGATGAAGGTCTCCTCACACGACGATGGCGTGTTTGCCAGTCTGCTGAGTGCCTTCGAGGGCTTGGAATATTCCACTCCTGACGGCTACACCATCAAAGGTGATGATTTGTTGAAGACAATGGGCGTGATTTACTTCTCTCGCAATGCGGTGAAGTTAGGCGAGCAGATGTCGAAAAACGCTGATGCGCGTATTGCTTGGGGAGGTCGTGAGGCGGTGGAAACTGTGGCAGGTTATCCTTCCAAGTACGACTGCGAGACGGTTATTTTCGGACCTAAACTCTCATTTGCCGTGGTAAGCAAGGAGATGCTCGCTGACGAACAGGCTGCCAAGAAATTGGCACGTAGAGTGTCGGTGGATGTTTCAGTGTTTGACCAGTCGGGCTGCGCTTCTGCGCATAATCTTTTCATTGAAAAGGGCGGAGAGGTGAGCCCTGAACGATTCTGCGAGATCCTCAACGAATCGATGGGAAAAACCGAAATACAGATTCCGAAGCCTACGATGAGTCCAGAGCAAGTTTCTGCGGTGCATTCCATTCGTGGTGTCTATGACTTCTGTGGACTGTCCATCGGCAGCGAAACGATGTCGTATTCCATCCTGTTGGACGACAAAGACGAATTGCACAAGCCCGTCTATTCGCGTGTGTTGTTTGTTCATGCTGTGGACAGCATTATGCAGGCTGTCAAACACATCACTGAAGACATCCAAACCGTGGGCATCGAAGCCACACCCGAGCAAGCCGTTGCTTTTGCTGAAGCGGCCACGCCGATGGGCGCTGTGCGTTTCCCGCAAATTGGGCGAATGCTCAACTTTGAAATGCCATGGGATGGCATTATTTTGATTGACAGATTGGTAAAATGGAATACGCTGTTCGGGCCATTATGTTGAATTGAATATGAGTAAAGTTTCAATAATAGGCGCAGGAGAGGTGGGTGCTTCGTGTGCGACTTGCCTTGCTGAGCGCGATTTCGTCAAGGAAATTGTCATGATGGATATCAAGCGAGGCGTGGCAGAAGGCAAGGCCCTCGACTTGAGGCAGTCTGCCGCTTTGAAGCGCTTCGATACCATCGTGCATGGCGTGACTAACGACTATGAGGCCACAGCTGATTCAGATGTGGTCATCATCACTTCGGGCAGTCCCCGAAAACCAGGCATGGAACGCAGCGAACTAGTCGCCACGAATGCCGCGATTATTCAGGAAGTATGCAAGCAAGTGACATTCCACTCACCCAACGCGATTATCGTGGTGGTTTCCAATCCTTTGGATGTGCTTTGCTATTGCGCTTTCAAGAGCAGCGGATTCCCGTCGAACAGGGTGTTGGGCATGTCGGGGATGTTAGACGTGGCACGCTACAAGTCGTTTATCGCTGAAGCGTTGAATGTTTCTTCCAAGGACATCCAAGCACTGATTTTGGGCGGACATGGCAAGACGATGGTTCCGATGCCGCGTTACACCACTATCGGCGGTATCCCGATTCGGAACCTGTTGAGCGAGGAAAAGGTTCAGGAAGCTATCCGCCGGACGCAATTGGGCGGCGAGGAAATCATCAACCATCTTGGACGCAGCGGCTGGTATGCCGCTGGAGCCGCGGTTTGCGAGATGGTGGAAGCCATTATCTGCGACCAACGGCGCGTGTTCACCGTATGTGCCTATTTGGACGGTGAATACGGCTACTCCGACATATATTTGGGCGTGCCTGTCATTTTGGGTCGCCATGGAATCGAGCGTGTCATAGAATTGGAGTTGGATGCCGATGACCACGAGCGTTTCGATGTGTCGCAGCAGGAAGTCAGGAATTCCTTGGAGATTTTGAAAGCGTCGTTGTAACGAATGTGTCGTGGAAAGGAAGAATAGTGCTCTGGCCAAGTATGGGGCTTTGATTGGCGTGAACTTCATCTACGCCTGCACCTCCATCTTCACCAAAATGGCCTCGCGGCAGGAGATGCTGTCGTGGCCCTATCTGCTGTGGTTAGCGGGCGCGATAGGCGTGATGGGTGTGTATGCAATATTGTGGCAGCAGGTGCTGAAAAGGATTAATCTTTCCACTGCCTATATGTTCAAGGGGACAGGTGCGATATTCGGCTTGCTTATTGCTGGCCTGGTGCTCTGTGAGCCAATTACGACACATAACATCATAGGGTCGGCCATCATTATCGTGGGCGTTACTCTATATTCCAAACCATAGCTCTGTCAAATGATGAAGTATTACTTCCTTGTAGTGTTATCGGTGTTTTCCGCTGCTTGCGCCCAGATGTTACTCAAACAGGCAGCGAGGCAGAAGTATCCTTCTTTCTTGCGCCAATATCTCAACCCATGGGTGATAGGCGGATATGGCATCATGGGGTGTGCTTTGTTGCTCAACATCTTCTGCCTGAGCCGAGGCGTTCAGGTGAAGGAATTGGGCGGCATCGAGTCATTGAGCTATCTGTTTGTGCCGTTGCTCTCGTGGGTGTTTTTCAAGGAGAGGATCACATGGCGGAAGGCTGGAGCGATAGCAGTGATTATGATTGGAGTGGTGGTGTTTTTCATGTGAAG
>ONVP01000185.1 GCA_900321315.1 uncultured Bacteroidales bacterium | reverse complement strand
ACGCTATTACCGACTTCCATTCCCGAAGGGAATCTAAAACTCAAGCCTGAAATTGTTATCTTCTTTGAACTGATCATAGCGTTTCTTGTTGAACGAGAATCGAGTTCCTTTTTTGCGGCGGCTGTCGTCGTCGAGGTGCGGGGTGGGACAGGAGTGGCGAGTTTCCTTCGTTGCACCGCCAAACAAAGCCCCGATGTCCATGCTGCGCATTTCGCAGTGTTCGCCGAAAAAGGCAGGGCGCTCGTCTTCAGGTTTTTCCACCTCATCCAAGATGCCCGTTTGCAGCATTTTTTTGTAGAAGTTGCGTCGGTCGAAGTGCACGCCGAGGATGGCTTCGTAGAGCCGTTGCAGCTCCGGCATGGTGAAGTTTTCGCCCAAGAGGTCGAAGCCAATTGGCTCAAAATGAATGTCTTCCTTGAGTTTCTGCATGGCCTTTCGCAGCATGTAGTCGTGGTCGAAGGCGAGGCGCGGCACCTCGTTTAGGGCAAACCATTGCGCTTTGGCCGCATCGTCGCCGCCCTTCACATCGGATTTCTTCGCCAAGGCATAGAAGGCGATGGAGATGACGCGCTCACGCGGGTCGCGGTTCACGTCGGAGAAGGTGCCGAACTCCTTGATGTGTTCGAGTTTCAGGCCTGTTTCCTCGGCCAGTTCGCGCAGCGCGCCTTGTGTGGCGTTTTCGTCCATGTTGAGGAAGCCGCCCGGGAAGGCCCAGCAGCCTTTGTAAGGATCGACACCGCGCTCGATTAGCAACACCTTCAGCTCGCGCCCGTCGAAGCCGAACACCACGCAGTCCGTCGTGACGGCTGGGTGCGGGTATTTGTAGCAAAACTTTTTTTCTTCCATATTGTGTAAATTTGACGCAAAAATACGGCTTTTTTTGAAACCAGCAATGGAAAATGTGTAAAATTTACACTTTTTTTTGTTAACGGGGGGCGAAAGAGGGGTACCGCAGTCCGGCAACCGCGATATATCAGAATCGTTTCCCCCAAAAAAGCAAAAACCGTCGCGAAAGACTTGGAATATTGAAAAAAAGCGTATTTTTGCCATGCCATGAAACAAACCACCTTATGTTATTTAGAATGCGGCAGCCAATATCTCATGCTGCACCGCACCAAGAAGGAAAACGACCTCAACCACGACAAATGGCTCGGCGTGGGCGGCAAGTTCGAGAATGGCGAAAGCCCTGAGGACTGTATGCTGCGCGAGGTGTGGGAAGAAACGGGCTTCACCGTCACGAAATGGCGCTACTGCGGCATTGTCACCTTCGTGCACAACGTCTATGAAGACGAGCACATGCACATCTTCGTCTGCACCGACTGGACGGGCGAGCAAATCGAATGCAACGAGGGAGACCTTGAATGGATTGACAAAAGCCACCTGCTCGAACTTCCCGCATGGGAGGGCGACAAGATTTTCCTACGCCTCATTAGCGAGGAAAGGCCTTTCTTTTCCCTGAAACTGACCTACGAATACGATACGCTCAAGAATGCGGTCTTGGACGGGAAGAAGCTGGAAATTTAAGGCTTCGGCTATCCAAAAAAAACTACAAAATCTCCCTCGCGGACAATCACCACGCCCACGCTACACACGCTGGTGCGCTCGTTGTTGGCGGTTTCGAAATCTATGGCGGCGAAATTTTCCATCATTGTCGTTTCTTGGTTTTTAGATTGTTTTTATCCCAAAATACCCCAACACCACTTTAAAGTTATCCTGTGCCGTGAGGCAAGTATCACGCAAATAACCGTTGATTTTACCCCAGTTTTGGATGCCTCGGTAATAGAACAGGCGCAATTCCTCCGTGATGATAAACGGAACTATGCCCGTTTGCAGGCATTGCCAAAACAATAACAGCCTCCCGACACGACCGTTGCCGTCTTGGAAAGGATGGATGCGCTCAAAACGCACATGGAAATCCAATAGGTCATCAAATGCAACCTGCTTTTGGGCGTTGTAATCGGCAAGCAGCGACTTCATCTGACGGTGGACTTCTTCGGGTTGGGCAGTCTCTTCTTCCCCCACGGCATTGGCAAGTCGCTTGTACTCGCCCACGGCAAACCATGATTTGCGGCTGTCGGAAGTGTTTGTCTTCAATATCAGGTGCAATTGCTTGATGTGCGTCTCGGTTATTCTTTCCGTGGCATAGTCGATGACATAATCAATGCAACGGAAATGGTTGACGGTTTCCATGATGTCATCAATGCGCGTGTTTTCCGTGGTGATGCCAAGGGTGTTGGTCTCAAAAATGTAGCGCGTCTTTTGCCGCGTTTTGGCAAGGCGGCCTCGGCAGGAATGTTCCATGTTTTTCCCGTAAGGAACGCCCCTTCTATTTTGCCTGTGGCGCAATAGTTGCGGGCGGTGCGCTCGCTGATACCATGTTTTTCGGCAAATTGACTGACTGAAATGTATTCCATCTATCGGCAAGTTTTGACTAAAAACCGCCGCAAAAATAGTAATTTTTGCCGATAACGGCAAGTTTTTGATAAAAAACTACAAAATCTCCCTCGCAATCCAAGCGCAAGCCTCGGCGTCGGCCAAGGCATGGTGGTGGTTGATGAGGTCGAAGCCGCAGGCCGCCGCCACGGTGTGGAGTTGGTGGTTGGGCAGCAGTTTCCCGAAATGCTTGCGCGAGGCGCGACAGGTGCAATAAAACTGATAGTCAGGGTAATCCATTTGGTAGCAGCGCATCACGGCCTTCAGGCAGCCTTCATCGAAGGGGCTGTTGTGCGCCACTAAAGGCAAGCCCTCGATGAGCGGCTCAATCTGTCGCCAGACGTATGGAAACACGGGCGCGTCCTCGGTGTCCTCGCGCGTGATGCCGTGGACGACAGTGTTCCAATAGTTGTAATAATTCGGTTCCGGCTGGATGAGGGAATAGAACGAGTCCACAAACTCGCCCTCGCGGACAATCACCACGCCCACGCTGCACACGCTGGTGCGCTCGTTGTTGGCGGTCTCGAAGTCTATGGCGGCAAAATCTTTCATTTCTTGGTTTGGTATTTCTCCCACATCACTCTAACTTTTTCCGCGATTTCCTCCCGCAGCCATTCTGGCGATAGTACCTCAATATCAGGTGTTTGCGCCAAAATCTCCTGTTGGAAATCGAACTCAGGGCAAAGTTGCAACTCGAAAATGCTGTATCCTTCGCCTTGCTCAACTTCTTTCTGTGAAAGATGCAACGGCAAGGAGCGCAAATAGTTGGCTTGTCCGGCATTGACCTTTAATTTAACCGTCTCTACCTTGGCATTTTCATGCGCGATGATGCCGTAAAAGTCCTTGAAGAACGTCACCCCGTCGAATTTTTTGGGCATTTTGAAGGTTTTGCCAGTAATTTCAAGGTTGAGGATGCGGTCGAGGGCATAGATGCGCACTTGGTCGATGTGCGGACTTCGGCCCACGAGGTACCAGCGTTGCTTGAAGAGTTTCACGCAGTAAGGTTCCAACTCGAAGGTGCTGCTCTCGTTGCGCCAATAGCTTTGGTAGGTGATGCGCAGCGTCGTGTCGGTTTTCATGGCGGCGAGGATGGGGGAGAGGTGGTCTTTCACTGAGGGCACTTCTTCCAATAGGATTCGGTCTTTGAGCTGTCGGTGTTCCATGAGCAAGTTGCTGGTGGAGATGGTGTTGAGCAGCCAGTTGCGCAAACCACCCTGCTTGATTTCCTCGGCGTTCTCGATGTAGTAGTGGTAACCGCCCTTGCGCTCGCAGAGGATGACAAGGCCGAACATCTCTTGCGCCTCGTTGAGCCAAGTGTGAAAGGTTCGTTTGGGGATTTCCAACCCTTCGCTGATGTCGTCGTCGAGCCAGCGCCGGTTGATTTCCTCAAACGTGATGTATTTCGCGTTGTAGATGGTCTCAACGAGCCAGACGTATTTGTTTAGGAGGTTTTGGGACATTGAAGCTCAATTGTTGTTATAACCAAAATCCCTTGTTCCAAACTTCTCCTTGTATAGAGATTCTCTATCAATTGCCACGGTATCAACGACATTTAGTGGCAGTGTTTCAAGGATACTCCATTGGAAATATTTTTCTGCATATAACGAGTCGTTATCTAACAGTTCTTTCAATGACACATCGTTTCCATGGCCTGTTTCGGCATAAATACTCCATCTACCCCAAATGCCTTGCTTGTTGTATGTGGAACCGATATAATGTTTTCCGTTGCTTTTGTCTAAAATAAGATAAATGCAATTACATGCTTCGAGTTTCGATTTCCACTCAGAATTTTGAGTATCGATGATTTTTCTTAATTGCTCATAATTAAGCACAACATCTTCGTATTGGACGAAAGGAGGTACTTTATCGTTGCTAATTCCTTTATCGATACGAACTACTTCCTTGTCATTTCTCCACCATTGATGCCAAGAGATTGCAGACTCGCCCCAATTTATTATCACTCTTTCTTTTAATATCTCGAATCCTTCGACTTCTTGAAAATCAAACATTGAGGTTTTTTCATCACGAGTTTCGTGACCGCAGTTCTTAAAAACACCTACAAAACGCGCTTCTTGACCGCTCTCACCAATAAACGAGACGATATATTCGACCGTATTAAAGTTTTCCGTAGCTTGATGACTCTGATATTTGAGAAACAAAGCATGGTCGTAACGGTACATGTGATAGAGAGAACCCATGTAGGTTTCATTGAGGAAATGAATTGTCGCTTTGTTTTCTTTGTGTCTCACAAGTTTGATTCTGGTTGCCATGTCAAACTCGATGTTTCTTCCTGTTAGGAGTTCTTGAATTGTGATGATGATATTGTTATCCATATTTTTTGTGAATTAAATGTTGTGCAAAGTTATGCAAATTTTCCTTACCACCAACTCTCCCGAATCCAATGAAACACCCGTTCCCGAATCTGCTCTTTGGTTTCGTTAAGGTGTGTTTGACGGTGCTCTTCCTCAATTGTAGCAAAGATGCTTTCGCCGTCCAAATTCTTGTTGTCGAGTTTCCAAACGGGATAACTCTGTGGAGAATATTTGTTCTTCTCAAAATGTACCGACGTGCCTGCTTTCAGTAGTTCTGTGAGCAGTTTCACAGCCTCTTCTTTTTCAAGTTTATAAACACGTAGCATAATGTCAGGAATGCGCTTGTTCGTAATCGCTTCAATGTATTTCTCGATACATTGCTGTATCGTTACACGATAGGTGTAAGCCCTGCCTTCAGCATAAAGGGCAATCACGCGGTTCAGGTCGCCGCCTTTGTGGGCGAATTCTCCCAATTTGCCGAGTTTCTTTTCAATAGTAGAACGCATCTGCCATTCTCCTGAAATGTGGTCCCAATATTCACGGTTGGCAAGAATGCCTTCAAGTTCTTCGATGGTTTGTCCGTTGTTGTACATGATGTTTGTTGCTTTTGAATTATTTGCTGCAAAAATAAGATACACTTGTGCCAAATCACGGCATAAGTTTCAATAACACGCAAAAAAATATGTGTTTTTGATGGATTTTTGGTTCGGGGAGTGGTATGTGCAAAATTTGCACTTACCAGCAATGTGCAAAATTTACACATTGCTTTTCGTCTCAAAAATTGGTATTCGCAAATTTTGCGACCACCACTATTATGCAGATTTTGCATATTACTTTGCCAACTTGTAATACCGTGCATAATTTGCACGTTAATTGGTTGAGCACGTGTGCAAAGTTTGCACAAGTGTCGATCTCGCTCAATTCTTTTTAAACACCGTGAATATGACACCCGATAACAGCTCTGTCTTTCTGAAATGGTTGTTCTTTTGATGAACTGGACATACCGCATCAATTCCTCCCGAAGTTCAGGTTGCAATGAAGTGTATTGGATACAAGCAGTAAGCCAAGCAAGAATAATTTCGCGATAATTCTTGCCATCATATTCAATCTGTTTGATACCTTCAGTTCGTTTGTCATCAAGAGAAAGGTTTAGTTGATGGCGTTTATGCACAACGGCGATGCTTCTATCCTCATTGTCAATGACCAGCAAGCCGCCATCATTCTCCAAGACCTGTGCAGATTCGCAGTCAAAAGGGAATGGCGTTTTTATGCGCACCACTTCATTGACAAAGGCATACATGAATATGCGCCCCATGCCGTACTCGTCTTCGTGGCGTAGCAGTCGGGTAATGGTTTTTCTGTTGAATGTTTTGAATACCATCGTTTTCATTTCATTTTCAACCTTTTGAAAAACGCTTTTATTCTAGAGGTCTTCTTTGTCGATTGTTGTGGCTCTGTCATGGAATGGATTAGGCTTTGGGCTACTTCCGCTAACAGGTCATCGGCCTTTTCGAAGGCTTGATTTATGGGTAAGTCGCTGTATTGCTTTTTAATGTATTGGTTGTTAAGCAGGAATAGGGCATCCGTGTCCCTTGCCATGTTTCGGATTCCTTCCATTGCTTGCGTGAATCTGCGTTCGCCTTCCAGCTCGAAAGGCAAAGTGGCAAGGGCAATAGTCGTAATGCCCATCTTTTTTGACTCACGAGCGATTATGGGAGCGGCACCTGTACCGCACCCGCCTCCAAGACAGGTGACGACAAAGGTCAATGTCGGCTTGTCGTCAAACAATTTCCTTATTGCGTCTATGTTTTCTTCAGCCGCGAAGTTTGCTTTTTCGGGCTTGTTGCCACTTCCCAAACAGTCTTTGCCGAGTTGCAGGGTCGTGGCGGCGGCTGATTTCTCCAGCACTTTGGTATCCATGTCGCAGGCCACAAAAGACATGCTTTCAGAATTGCTTTGGCTCATGTGGTTGATGATATTGTTACCGCCACAGCCAACGCCGATTACTATAACGGTTGGTTTTGTAATTGATGTTTCTTTGTTCATAGTGCGTTACGATTTAACGCTGCAAAGAAAAAGAAAGCTTGTGCTGGATTGAAGCACAGGCTTTCTTTTTCAAAACCATCTTTGAATGAAATATAACTTCGCCACATACATTGTCTCAACGAGCTAGACTATTTGTTTAGGAGGTCTTTGGTGGGGCAAAAAAGATAAGTAAATGTTCAAAATTAGTTTTCTATTAAACTATTATGCTGCGATTCTCGTTATCACAAGACAAACCTTAATGGATATGAGAAAAGCAGTACGATT
>ONVP01000171.1 GCA_900321315.1 uncultured Bacteroidales bacterium | reverse complement strand
AAAATCAGCGCATTTACCGTGTTACAGTACATCAACAAAATCAACAACAAACCTATTGGCCAAATTAAATATGCGCTGGTTTAATTCCGCCAACGGGTTGGTTTATGTTTTATTTCTATTATCTGTATCAGTTTAATGATTTGTACACAAAAGTCAACATTAATTATAATTATTGATGTTCTTGTGTTGTCTGATTAACTATTGGTTGGTTAGTGTAGGAATTAATTTCACAGGTTGTATTTGTAGGAAGGGCGTTTCCAGACCGTGTTCATCCATCTAAACTAACCCATTTGTAAGGAGTTGTTCATCATACATATTTACAACCTCTGAACATATTTCATGCATATACAATTGTTCAAACGTTTGTGGCGGTACATTTTCTTTGTTCGCAGTTGTTACTTATACGGATTCATCATTTGACATCAAGCGTGGCTTGTGGGTCTTTGTTGTTTACTCAGAGCCTATATCCTACGGTTCAGTTCTTCTTTGCGAAGTAAATGTTGGAACCACTATTAGTTCAGATGGCAAGCTCTTGGTTTCCAAAGATTTCGAAACGCTTGTTATCGTTATCAGAGGANNGGTGGAATACATGTAGATATAGTTGTCGGTGCGTCTCTACAATCGGCCTATCGGTCAATTACTCCATTCGGCTTCAAATTGGGCTGCTGTCATAATCTTACAGTCGCCAATCTGCCCGATTTCGAGAAGATCATCGTCGCCTGAAACAAGATAAATGGCGTGTGCCTGAACCGCAAGTTCAAGAATATAGTCGTCCTTGGGGTCGCGGCAGCGTGGTGTTATCTCTCCAATCTCAAACATGGTAAAATGTGTGTCCATCCACTGCTTCAAACAATCCACGTCGTTTTCGGGGAAATACTTGCGGAACTTGGGTTTACGAGCCACTCTGTCAATTTCCTCGTTAAGCATGGGAGTGGATGCTATTTCAAACCATGGGTTGCAGAGCAAATCCAACAGACAATCCAGCTTCTTGCCAATCAAGAAACTTATCCATAGGTTGGTATCGACAACGACACGAATAAGGGAATCGTCGTTATCTGGAAGCCAGTCGTTCTTCATACATTTCCTGTCTGACGGCTTCGCATTCGGCCTTGATGGTTTCTTCGTCGAGTTCGTCGGTGCGGAAAATATCTCGCAAGGATTTTAGGCTTTGCAAGCGTTCCTCACGGGTGAGGTCGCGACACAACCTATAGCGGTCTTCTTTGGCAAGTTGTAATGCCAAGTTGAGCAGCTGCATGTATGTGAACTGCATGTTTAATGATGGGGCGTTTGTTGTCATGACCTGTGTTGTTTTGCCAGCAAATATACAAAGAATTTGAAAACCCGCAACAGGAGTTTTACACAGCTTCGCCCTGTCAGTCACATTTCTTTGTTGCAAACTGCTGATTTGCAGTGTCTTGTTTGTGACCTATTTATTAGGGCTTGTACGGTGCAAAGATAGGGAGAACAATTGAATGTCAGGCATTTAGGGTGTCATAGATATTAAGACACTTTGTATGGAAATTTTCTGACAGAAGTGTCAGAAAATCTAAGACTGTTTCCATCGGTTGAGATGTTTGGTATAGAAAACGAAGAAATCTGTATTTGTTATCTCGCTGATTTTCAACAACAAATCCGTATATATGAAACTTTGGCCAAGGATGTAGTACATGTGTTGCCGAGAATAGTGCAACTCGCCAGCCAGCCAAGTGACTGTGTGGCCTTGCCGTTTGAGTTCTTTTTTGATAAGGTGTCCGATATGTGGTTCTTGTCCCATCGCGCTTTCCGTTGGTTGAGCCAAGCCCTTGAAAGCAAATGAAAAAGGCGGAATTGTTTTCTTTCTACTGTTTGCTTACACTTGAAATCTGGCTCTGGTAAACCATTTGGAGTATGATAAGCAAGAGAACAATTCACGCCTATGAGCGTGAACTTCCGCAAAACTCATTCTCACTCCAAAATGTACCAGATTTTGATTTCAAGAGAACAAGAGCGTAAAGCCCAAAGGGTTAGTATGTTAGGTTAAAGTGTTATACTTCTTTTGTCGTTATTGGTTTTTTGTTCTACATAATGTTCTTTTGCTATGGCTATCGCCCTTTGCAGTTTTTCGGCAAGCAATTTCTTGTCGGGTAGCTGTGTATAGTATTGAGCCACTTTTACAGGGCTGTCGTCATCCAACAACAAGTATTCGATGTGCTCAGTGTTTCCTTCGCTGCACAAAATCAATCCTATTGGCGATTCTTCTCCTTGCTTCCTTTCGTTTCTGTCGAGATAACGAAAGTATAGCAACATTTGGCCTTCATGTTCAGGCTTGAACTTGCCGAGTTTCAAATCAACGGCCACCAATCGGTGTAACGACCGGTGATAGAACAGCAAGTCGATATAATAATCCACGGCATCGACGGTTATCCGTTTTTGTCTTCCAAGAAAGGCAAAATCAGTTCCCAATTCACAGATAAACTCCTGCATTTGCGAAACTATGGCTGATTCCAAATCTTTTTCCGTGAAAAATTCGGGGAGGCCAAGCATATCCAGAAAATAACCGCTGCGGAAAACAAGGTCAGGATTCAAGGCGTTTTCTTCCTTCAATTGCGCCAGCTCTTGCCTGATGAGTTCTTCGGGTTTCCTGCTTATGGCCGTCCTTTCAAAAAGTTGGGAATCTATCTTTGAATCAAGCGTTCGCGTATCCCAATGCTCGATGCGGCACATCTCCATGTAAAACTGGCGGGCAAGTGGGTTTTCCACAAACATCAGCGACCGCAAGTGCGTCCATGTGAATTGTCTCCGCACTGCGCAGACAATTTCTTCCTCTGAAAAAATATACGCGACGCGTATACAATGTAACAAAGACCTATCACTCCATCCATTGCCATATTTGTCGGTGAGTTTTCGCGCCAAGTTCTTGATTATCTGCTTGCCGTATTCGGCCCGTTGGTTGTAAAGCACATCTTCCTTGATGCGTTTCCCAATATGCCACTTCATCAGACAAATTTCTGAATTGACATATACGGCAACATGCTTGCGTGCATTTTCTATCATGCCACAAACATCGGAAAACAGTTGGTCTTCACCTTGGACATCACTTTTCACCACATCTGGAATTTCCATACTAGACCTTGATTAAGGTTGCAAAAATAGCACATAATTTTGGTATGCCAAGCACCAAAATCATTTTTTCGGCGCAAATTCTACTGACTTGCTCCAAAAATGACTACTTTTGCCGTTTGTTTTGAATAGTCAACAATCAACAACAAATACATGGAAATCAGCAGCAAATACAGCCCTTCGGAAGTTGAAGGCAAATGGTACGAGCATTGGATGGGGAAGAATTACTTCCACTCCACCCCAGACGAACGCGAACCCTATACCATCGTGATTCCGCCGCCGAATGTGACCGGCGTGCTTCACATGGGCCACATGATGAACAACACGATTCAGGACATCCTGATTCGCCGCGCCCGAATGCAGGGCAAGAACGCCTGCTGGGTGCCCGGCACCGACCACGCCTCCATCGCCACCGAAGCCAAGGTGGTGAACCGCTTGGCGCAACAAGGCATCAAGAAGACCGACATCGGCCGCGAGGAGTTCCTCAAGCACGCTTGGGACTGGACGCACGAGCATGGTGGCATTATCCTCAAACAGTTGCGCCGCCTCGGCTGCTCCTGCGATTGGGAACGCACCTCATTTACTATGGACGATATCCGCTCAAAGAGCGTCATCCGCGCTTTCGTGGACTTATATAATAAAGGACTGATTTATCGTGGTGTGCGCATGGTCAACTGGGATCCCAAGGCTTTGACGGCTTTGAGCGACGAGGAAGTGATGTTCAAGGATGAGCATAGCAAACTGTTCCACCTCCGTTATTACCTCCACGAGGACGACGGCACAGGTGCCACGGGCGCTGAAGGCGAAATCATCCACACCGACGAGAAAGGGAGACGCTACGCAGTTGTAGCAACAACACGCCCCGAGACCATCATGGGCGACACCGCCATGTGCATCAATCCCGCCGACCCGAAGAACCAATGGCTGCGCGGCAAGAAGGTCGTGGTGCCGTTGGTCAACCGTGTGATTCCTGTCATCGAGGACGATTATGTCGATATCGAGTTTGGTACGGGTTGCTTGAAGGTTACACCCGCCCACGACGTGAACGACTACATGCTGGGCGAGAAGCACAACCTCCAGAGCATCAACATCTTCAACGACGACGCCACTTTGAGCGAGGCTGCTGGATTGTATGTCGGCATGACCCGCGAGGATGTGCGCAAGCAAATCATCATCGACCTGAAAGAGGCTGGTCTGCTGGAAAAAGTCGAGGACTATAATAATAAGGTGGGTTACTCCGAGCGCACCAACGTGCCGATTGAGCCGAAGCTCTCCATGCAGTGGTTCCTCAAAATGGAACACCTCGCCGACATCGCGCTGAAGCCTGTTCTGAACGGTGACATCAAGTTTTATCCTGCAAAATACGTCAATCTCTACCGTCACTGGTTGGAGAACATCAAGGATTGGTGCATTAGCCGCCAGTTGTGGTGGGGCCATCAGATTCCGGCCTACTACCTGCCCGAAGGTGGTTTCGTGGTCGCCGAGACACCCGAAGAGGCCTTGAAACTTGCCATCGAGAAGACTGGCAACAACAACTTGACGATGAAAGACTTGCGTCAGGATGACGATGCTTTGGACACTTGGTTCAGCTCGTGGCTGTGGCCATTGTCGCTCTTCAACGGCATCCTTGACCCCGACAATGCTGAGTTCAAGTACTACTACCCCACCAACGACCTCATCACCGCCCCCGACATTATCTTCTTCTGGGTGGCCCGTATGATCATGGCTGGTGAGGAATACCAGAATGAAGTGCCGTTCAAGAACGTGTACTTCACGGGTATCGTGAGAGATAAGTTAGGTCGCAAGATGTCCAAGTCGTTAGGCAATTCCCCCGACCCGATTGAGTTGATTGACAAATTCGGCGCTGACGGTGTGCGTATGGGCATGATGCTCAGCGCCCCTGCCGGCAACGACATTCTCTTCGACGAGTCGTTGTGCGAACAAGGCCGCAACTTCTGCAACAAGATTTGGAACGCCCTCCGTTTGGTGAAAGGCTGGAACGTGGACGAAAACGCCGCCCAACCCGAGGCCGCCAAGATGGCCGTGAAGTGGTTTGGGGCTCGTTTCAACCAAGTGCTGGCCGAGACCAACGACAATATCGACAAGTACCGCCTCAGCGATGCCTTGATGGCCATCTACAAGCTCACTTGGGACGACTTCTGCTCGTGGTATCTCGAGATGGTGAAGGCTCCGCAAGGCCAGGGCATTGACCCCGTGACCTACGCCGCCACCATCCAATTCTTCGAACACCTGATGCTGATGCTGCATCCCTTCATGCCGTTCATCACCGAGGAAATTTGGCACGCCATCGCCGAGCGCAAGGACGGCAACGATATTATCATTGCCCAACAGCCTAAAGCACAAGTTGTGGACGAGCAAGTTCTCAAACAAATGGAGTTCACGCAAGAGGTCATCAACAACGTCCGCAAGGTGCGCTCCGACAAGAACATCGCCAACCGCGAGGCCATCAAACTCGTTGTGATAGAGAAAGGTAGTGCCAACAAGGACTTCGACTGTGTCATCGCCAAGCTC
>ONVP01000182.1 GCA_900321315.1 uncultured Bacteroidales bacterium | reverse complement strand
GACCGATGGCGAGTGCATGAATCACACCGGCAAAGAACGCATCGCCAGCACCGGTCACATTTACTACCTTGGCGGGAAGGGCAGGATAATGCTTGACCACGTTATCAGTGCAATGGACAACTCCACCTGAACCAATGGTTAAGAATACGTTCCTTATTCCATTGTTGCTCAATTTTTTGACTGCCATTTCCGTGTCGATTTCTTGGGTGAGTGCCAATGCCTCGCCGCGGTTGCATTTCAAGGCAAAAAGCGTTTGTTTTCTTGATTTCTCCAACGCTTCGGCCAAGCGTAAGGCTCGTTTTGGCGACACGGCATCAAGGTAAAGCGGTGCTTCGCAATGGTCGATGAGATGGGCGAGGGCATCGGAGGTCAGAAGGGTGTCGGCGACCACGATTTCAGCGCGGTCGATGTCGTCCATCTTGGGCGCGAGCCAGTCCAAATCCATGCGGTCGTTGAGGCCGACATCGGAGTGGGCCGACTGCATATTGCCTGTTTCGTCGTTGAAACTGAGGAAGATAGGGCTTTTCTCCTGCGCGAAGACCGACGATAACGACAAGTCGATACCGAGGCTGCGACATTCGTCCGTCATGCCTTGCGCGAAATCGTCGCCGCCAAAAACCGTCATCAGGTGCACTTGGTGGCCCAAGAGGCTGAGGTTGTGGGCAATGTTGCGGGCTACGCCTCCGTGGTGGAAACAGATTTGGCTTGGCGTGCATCCGCTTGGGTGCACCTTGCCTTGCGTGACCACGGAAATGTCGATGTTGGCTTCGCCTATGACGCTGATTTTCATGCTATTTCTGGTTGAAAGGGATGCGGTTTTGGATGGAACGGCCGAGCGTAACCTCATCGACGAACTCGAGCGCGTCGCCCACGGCAATGCCTTTGGAGATGACCGAGATCTTTCCCTTGAAGTCGGCCAATTGGCGGAAGATGTAAAAATTGGTCGTATCGCCCTCGATAGTGGCAGGCAGGGCCAAGATGATTTCCTTAATATCCTCGTTTTGAGTTCGTTGCACGAGTTGTGCGATTTTCAGGTCGTGGGGCGAAATGCCTTCTATCGGGCTGATGACGCCGCCGAGGACGTGATACAGCCCGTTGAACGAGGCCGTCCGTTCGATGGCCAAAACGTCGCGCATGTCGGCCACCACGCAAAGCGTGTTCTCGTCGCGTCGCGGGTTGCCGCAGATGGCGCAAACCTGCGTGTCGCTGATGTTGTAACACCGCTCGCAAAGTTTGATATTGCGCTTCATTTTCAGCAGAGAATCAGCGAGTTGCTCGGTTTCCAACTGGTCTTCGTTGAGCAGGTGCAAAGCCAGCCGAAGCGCCGTTTTCTTCCCGATTCCGGGCAGCTTGGCGAGCGCGTCCACCGCGTTTTCCAATAATATGGAGGAATATTCAGCCATAATAAAACGCGCAAAGTTACGTTATTTCCGTAAAATTGCATCCTAAAAACCCCGAAAAATGAAAAGATTCCTCATCTTTCTTGCCGCCGCCTTGATGGCGTTGCCGGCTTTCGCGCAAGACCATAACCGCACCGACTCGAAAGGACGTCGCCAGGGCCTATGGATGGACTTTTACGCCAATGGGCAGAAACGCTACGAAGGCGAGTTCAAGAACGACAAGTGCAAAGGCACGTTCCGTTACTACGACGAACAAGGCAACCTGAAGGCCACCAACGAGTTCGACAAGTCGGGCGAGCGCGCGCTGAACAAGACCTTCGCGCCTAATGGCCGCGTGGTGGCGACGGGCTATTACCTGAACCAAAAGAAAGACGGCGTGTGGAAATATTTCGATAAAAACAGCGGTCAACTGCTTCTTGTTGAGGAAAATACGGACGGAAAAGTGAACGGGTGGTCGAGGCTTTACAACCCGAGCAACGGCACTTTGGCCGAGGAAACGCACTATGTGAATGGGGCACCCGAGGGTGCTTGCCGCAAGTTTTCCGACACGGGCGTGCTGCTGATGGAGTGTCAATACCGCAACGGCCTTTTGGACGGTCCGTCGAAAAGCTATTTCCCCAACACTTCTTTAAAGGAGGAAGGACAATACGCCAAAGGGAAGAAAGTAGGGCAGTGGAAGACCTACAACGAGGATGGCGATCTCATCGCCGTGGATGCCTACGGGGAAACGGAATAACCTTACTGACAGCGTCTTAGGTAGTCCTCAAGGTTGGGGCGACCGTATTTTTCGGCCAATTTGTAGTTCTCGCAGGCTTTTTCCTCGTCGTTGAGGAGGAAGTAGGCCTTGCCGATGTTGAAATAGGCATCGGCGTAGTCGGGTTTCAGTTCGGTGGCCTTCTCGAAGTCGGCGATGGCATCCTTCAGTCGGCTCTTGTTCATCTTCACGCAGCCGCGATGGTAGTAGGCTTCGTAGTTTGTCTTGTCGAACTTGATGGCTTTGTCCAAGGCTTGTTCGGCCTCGTCGAACTTGCTGTAATTCACCATCAAACGGTAGCCTTCATCCATATAGAGGCGCGACTTGGCGGGGTCGTCGCAGCTGGCGAGTCCGAGGCACAGCATCAAAGCGGAAACAAAAAACAGTTTTTTCATAGTTCTAAATTTGGGGCAAAGATACAAAAAAAGTCCGAAAGCGTTGCGGCTTCCGGACTTTTCGTTTCCCCGAAGGGAGAGAATCATTTTTTACCTAACGATTACTTTTGCAGAAACACTGTTCCTGTTGTTTTGCAGATGGATGACATAGAGACCCTTGGCGAGACTATGGCTAAAGCGTACGGTGCTTCCGGCGTTGATTTGCCGCTGCATCATGGCCTGGCCGAGGAGGCTATACACGGTCATCGTATAGTGGGAGTCGTCACCGTTCTCGATGATGAACTCGTTGCCTGTGTTCCAAATCGTTATGTTGGCTTCTTCGCCTTCTTCCACGCTGGTATAAGTCAGGTCGATGAAGATGGGTTCGTCCAAGCCGCCGTTTGGATTGACGGTGTTGCCTTCGGGCTGCCAGAAGCCGTTGGTGGTGTTGTAAATGGTATTCGATGTGCCGTCCATATTGACGATGGCGATGTAGTTGATGCCGCTTGCGTTGTCGTTGGGCAAGATGCCGCCAAACCAGCCATCTTTTCCAGCCACAAAATCTTTGTAGAAGTTGGCATACTGGTTGATGCTGCTGTAGTCCACGCCGACCGTTTCGATGCTGGTGGCGTAAATCGGGCGCTCTTCGTCTGAATTGGCATACATTACTGCAAAGCCCATTGGGGCTTCGTGGCTCTTGGCATAGGAGGCAGTGCCTTGGTAGGCGTCGCGGTCGGTGCCGAAGTTGAGCACGGTGGCATAGTCGGTGGTGGTGAAGATGTGGCTCACCGAGGTGCCGTCGTTGCCGTCGTTGATGCGGATGCGGAGATATACTTGGTTGCCGGGCGTGAAGCGGGCGTTGGCCGTAGGCTCGTTGATGCACCAAACTATGGCCTCGCCGTTTTCATCGGTGGTGAACTCGCCATAGCTGCCTTCCGTCGAGAGGCTTGGGCTGGTGCTGCGATAGAAGCCGTTGGCATTGGCATAAATCACGTTGCCCGCGCCTGCCGTTTCGGGACCATCGTTGTTATCGACGAATTGGTTGATGTAGCGATAAGTGGCATTGGGCGTGAGGTTATAGACAAGCACTTGGGTGGCCACGGGCACGCGGTTGTTGTTGGTGCCGTTGTTGCCTTGGATGAACATGGGCATGACGGAAGTGATGTAAGGTTCGCCTTCGCCAATGACGATGCCAGTCAAATTGACCGTGGCGCTGGCGCCGCCGCCCGTGTGGGTGATGGTGCCAGTGTATGTGCCGGCTTCAAGACCGGCGGCCATGCGAACATAAACCGTCAGCGGCTGGTTGGTGATGATGCCGTTGGCGAACTCGAATGTGATGGTGCTACCGAAGTTGGCGTTGTCCAAGGCAATCTCAAAGTTCTCCGATGCGGTCACGGTGACGTTGCCGCTGCCTTCGAGGTTGGCAGAGGTTAGGATGTAGGTCTTGGATGCCGACGGGCCTTGGCCAAACAGGTATTCAAAGTCGAAGGCGTTGGGCGTGGCCGTGATGCTCGGGATGCCGGCGCTGCCCGAAACGAGCATGATGTCATCGACTTCCCAACCGGCGGCTTGCTCGTCGCTGCTGGTGTATTTGAATGCGATGTGGCAATTCGTTCCGTTGTAGTTGTCCATGCTGATGGCACCCGATTCTACCCAGTTCCAGCCGCCCGTCGAGAGGGCGCACTCGAGGGTTTGCCAAGTGGCAGCGGTCGGGTCTTGTCCGTCGTAGTCGTTGCTGAAGAACACTTCAATGTCATCGCCGTTGTAGTTCTTGGCCGTGCGGAAAGTGAGCACTACGTCGGTGTAGGCGTCCAAGTCGAAAGCGGGCGAGATGAGCCAGTCTTCATTCTGGTGTGCCGAGCCTTCGGAATAGCCGTTGATGTAGCCGTAGTGGTTGCCTTGGTAAGAGGCGATGTTCCAAACGGCTTCGCCGTCCACGCTCACTTGTGTCCAGCCGTGCCAATCGCTTTCCCAGTCTTGGTTGAAGATGATGTTCAGGTCGTCATTAATGACGTATGAGGCGCTTGCCACGGGGCTGTCGTTGTAGCCGTCCAACGCGGCGTAGGCCCAAATCGTCATGTCTTCGGACACGGTAATGGCATCTTCGTATTCCGTCCACGGGCCGGTTTCTGAAACGGTGCTATAATAGATTGTGGCGCCCGCGGTCGAGCAGCTGATGCTGACTTCCTGAGCCTCGTAGTAAGTTCCAGCGGCAGGGCTGAAGGTAGGAGCGGCCACGGTGGGCGTAACAGGGTCGCCGCCTTCACCGCCCTTGACGAAGAAGTCGAGGAGGAAGTTGTATTGCGGTGCTT
>ONVP01000274.1 GCA_900321315.1 uncultured Bacteroidales bacterium | reverse complement strand
GCCGCCTGAGAGCATCCGTCGTACCATGGAACTTCAGATGCAGGCTGAGCGTAACCGTCGTGCCGAAATTTTGAAGGCAGAAGGTGAGAAGCAGTCGCAAATCCTGAACTCCGAAGGTGAGAAACAGGCTGAAATCAACGCTGCCGAAGCCGAGAAGCAGGCCAACATTTTGAAGGCCGAAGGTGAGGCCAAAGCCAAGGTGCTGCAAGCCGAAGCCGAAGCAGCAGCCATCCGCAACATCGCTGAGGCCGTCGCCGACCGTGGCGCCGATCCCGTCAATTATCTGCTCGCCGTGAAATACATCGAAACCTTGAAGGAAGTAGCTGGAGGTCAGCAAAATAAGACTGTCTATCTGCCTTACGAAGCCTCCAACTTGCTCGGCTCGTTGGGCGGCATCAAGGACATGTTTGGCAAATGATTGTTGACGACCGCATGGAACTTCTCGATTTATACGACAAGGAACTGAAACTCACCGGGAAAACCATCGAACGGGGTCAGCCGATTCCGTATGGCTACCAAATTCCCATCGTCGCGGTGATTATCCACAACGACGAAGGGAAGTTCCTCATCCAGAAAGTGGCGGCGCGAAAAGGCAACTATTACGCCACCACGGCGGGCCATGTGCAGAGCGGCGAAACCGACTTTGTTCGAGCCATGTTGCGTGAGCTGGAGGAGGAAATCGGGCTTTCGGCCACCAAAAGCGAGCTGGAATTGGTGAAAATCAGGCGTTACGAGTACAAGTTCACCTTCCTGTATCTGATGAAAAGCAATGTGCCCGTCGAGATGCTGCGCTTGCAGCCCGACGAGGTGGAATCGGTGCAGTGGATGGCCTTGGACGAAATCGAGGAACTTTGCCAACAAGGCCTGTTCAACCGCACACATTATCGCCTTATCCACGATTGTGTGGAAAGCGATTTTTTTAGAGGATAGAATTAAATTATTGTAAACCATATAGTTGTAATAACATAATCAATCAAGAGAATATGATAGCAAGAGAATTACTCGACCCGAAAAGCATCGTGGTCGTTGGTGCCTCCGCCGACATCCAAAAGCCGGGCGGAAAAGTTTTGTTGAACCTGTTGAACAGCCCTTTCAAGGGTCAAGTTTATGCCGTGAATCCCAAAGAATCTGAGGTTCAGGGTGTTAAATGTTTTGCCAAGGTCGATGACCTGCCACAAGTGGATTGCGCGATTTTGGCCATTGCCGCCAAGTATTGTCCCGCCACGGTGGACACTTTGGCCTTGCAAAAAGGCACGAAGGGCTTTATCATCGTTTCTGCGGGCTTCGGCGAGGAAAACGAGGAAGGTGCTGCGTATGAGAAACATATCGCCGACACTATCAACAGCGTGGGCGGCTCATTGATTGGCCCCAACTGCACGGGCTTCCTCAACACGAACTACTGCGGTGCCTTCGACGCACCCATCCCGACCTTAGACCCACGCGGCGTGGATTTCATCACCGGATCGGGTGCCACGGCAGTGTTCATCAAGGAATACGGTATCAGCAACGGATTGACTTTCAATAGTGTGTGGGCCGTCGGCAATTCGGCGCAACTCGGCAGTGAGGATGTGCTCGAACACCTTGACGTGACCTTCGACCCTGAAAAGAGCAGCCGCGTCATCATGCTCTATATGGAAAAGATTTCCGCCCCGCAGAAGATGCTGAAACACGCCCGCTCGCTCATCAACAAGGGCTGCAAGATTGCCGCCATCAAGTCGGGTGGCTCTGCTGCCGGAAGCCGTGCCGCCAGTTCGCACACGGGCGCTTTGGCCACTTCGGACGTCGCCGTCGATGCGCTGTTCCGCAAGGCGGGCATCGTGCGTTGCCACAACCGTCAGGAACTGACCACGGTGTGCGCCATCTTCATGCACCCCGAGGTGAAGGGCAAGAACATGGCCGTCATCACCCACGCGGGCGGTCCCGCTGTGATGCTCACCGACACCTTGTCGAACAACGGCATGGACGTGCCGCACATTGAAGGGCCTAAGGCTCAGGAACTTTTGGGCAAACTCTATGGCGGTTCGTCCGTAGGCAACCCGATTGATTTCCTCGCCACGGGTACCGCCGAACAACTTGGTTACATCATCGATGCCTGCGAAAACGACTTCGACAACATCGACTGCATGTGCGTGATTTTCGGCTCGCCCGGCCTGTTCCAGAACTACGAGGTTTACAAGGTTTTGGACGAGAAGATGAAGACCTGCAAGAAGCCCATTTTCCCGATTCTGCCGTCTATCATCAACGTGAAAGACGAAATCGAGGACTTCATCCGCAACAAGCATCGCATCAACTTCCCCGAAGAGTGCGTGTTCGGCAATGCATTGTGCAAAGTCTATAACACGCCCAAGCCGCAGCCTGAGAATCCCGAGATGCCGCAAGTCGATGTGAAGCGCATCCGAGAGGTCATCGACAACTGCGAAAATGGCTACATCGACCCTGACAAGATTTACCAACTCCTTGACGCTGCGGGCATTGCACAGAAGCAAATCCGCGTCGTCGATAAGAAACAGCAAGCTGTTGACTTCGCCAACGAGGTGGGTTATCCGCTCGTGATGAAGGTGGTCGGCCCCGTGCACAAGAGCGATGTGGGCGGCGTGACCCTGAACGTGCGCGACATTGAGACCGTGCAGAAGGAATTCGACCGTTTGATGGCCATCAAGGACACCTACGCCGTGGAGATGTATCCCATGCTCGACGGCACGGAGGTCTATATCGGTGCCATCCGTGACCCGAAGTTTGGCCATCAGGTGTTCTTCGGTTTGGGCGGCATCTTCATCGAGGTGCTGAAGGACGTACAGAGCGCCTTGGCACCCGTCAATGTGGCCGAAGCCAAAGACTTGCTGACCAAGTTGCGCGGCTATAAGATTCTGCAAGGTGTGCGTGGCCAACAGCCTGTGAATGTGGATGTTTACGCAGAGCAGGTAGCCCGCGTCAGTGCCCTCGTGATGGCTGCGCCTGAGATTGCCGAGATGGATTTGAACCCGTTGCTGGGCAATCCGAAGAATGTGGTCGCCGTGGATGCACGAATTAGGATTGAAAAATAATTGTCTGGTTTGTAGAGACGTAGCGCGCTACGTCTCTACAGGCCAAAATACGGTTTTATGATTACGGAAAAAGCCACCTATTATTTGGTTTACGCCGGCTTGGTCGTCGTCACTTTCCTACTCGACAACTACTTGCTGAAAAAGACCGACAAAACCAGCCGCACCATCGGCTACATCCTCAGCATCATTGTGGATTTGGCCATTTTCGGCTACGGCATTTACCTTTACAAGGCCAAAGGCGAGGACCAGACGGGCTTTGTGCTTGGCGGCCTCATTTGCGGTTTGTGCCGCCGAAAATCAGTTTTTAT
>ONVP01000181.1 GCA_900321315.1 uncultured Bacteroidales bacterium | reverse complement strand
ACCGCCTGCCGCGTGGCGAGTGGCGTTTCCTCACCGACCTCGAAGTGATGAATCTGAAGAAGTACTGACTTTGGACGACTTCACAAGACTATACATCAGGCAACACCTGAACGACGACGTGCCGACGCTCGCCTTGAAGAAGGCGCCCGTCGGCACCGACGTTTCGTTGGCCCTCCGACAAATCGGGGCGCGGCAGCTGCTGCGCAAGAAAGCCCCCGAATGGAGCGCCAACGACGACCTCCTCTTCCCCACCCGCCTCCCCATCGAGCAAGGCTCGTCGGAGGCCACGGCACGCTACAAGGCGGCACTGCTCGAAGGCGACACCTTCGCCGACCTCACCGGCGGCTTGGGCATCGACAGCCATTACATGGCACAACGCTTCGCGCAAGCCGACTATGTGGAACAAGACGCCGAACTCTGCGCCTTGGCGCGGCACAACTTCGGCGTCTTGAAATCCAAAATCCAAGTGCGGAACGAAACGGCTGAGGCGTATCTAAACCATTGCGAACCAAAAGACTGCATCTACCTCGACCCAGCCCGCCGCGACCTTCACGGTCGTAAGACCGTTTCCATCGCCGACTGCACCCCCAACGTGGCCAAGCTGCAAGACTTGCTCTTGCAAAAGGCACAAACGGTGGCGGTGAAGCTCTCGCCCATGCTCGACATCAGCCAAGCCCTGAACGCGCTGCGCCATGTGAAAGAAGTGCACGTGGTGGCAGTGGCCAACGAGTGCAAGGAGCTGCTTTTCATCATGGAACGCGGCTTTTCGGGACAGGTGGAGTTGTGCTGCGCGAACCTGCCCTCCTCCCAGCCCGCGTTGCGCTTCACCGCCGACGAGGAGCGCGACTGCCCCTTGCACCTCGCCGATGAGGTCGGGAAATACCTCTACGAACCCAATGTGGCTTTGCTCAAGGCGGGCTGCTTCAAGTTGCCTTCGGAGCGTTTTCGAGTGCTTAAACTTCACAAAAACAGCCATTTATACACCTCAAGCACTTTGGTTCCCGATTTCCCGGGGCGCGCTTTCGAGGTGGTGGCTTGGGCACCCTACAACAAAAAGCTGCGGCAGAAATTGCTGGCCGATGTGGAAAAAGCCAACGTGGCCGTGCGCAACTTCCCGCTGCCAGTGGACGAGCTTCGCAAAATGCTGAAAATAGCCGACGGCGGCGAATGCTACCTGTTTGCCACAACCCTGCACAATGGCGAGAAAACGGTGGTCAGGACGAGGAAGGCCTTCGTGTGACCGTCGGATGGAGCCTGTGACTGCCACAAGCTACGGACACACCCAAGTCATCTCTTGTCGTGGATGCCGAACTTTGACCACCAAGTTTGGTCGTAGTTCCTCTTGACGGCCTTCTTGACCTGCTTGGTGTGTTCCTTCAGCTGGTCGAGCACGGCGTGGGTTTCGTCGGTCTTGCGGTGCAACTCTTCGCGAAGGCGCTCCAACTCGGCGGAGAGGGCTTCCACGCGCTTGCAATCGTCCTCCAATTTCTGCAACAAAGCGTCGCTCGCACCCGAATGACGGCCCATGCGGTGGTTCCGCTTCACGCTGACAAGGAGAATCTTGGACTTCTCCAACTGGTCTTTAAACACTTGATACATAACTTTTTATTTTTATTGATTGACTATTCACTTCCACTTGTCGATGTCGCTCTTTCTGTTTGCGTGCGCAAAAGTAGAAAAAAAAAGAAAAAAAAATTGATATAAGTTTTGGATTATTCATTTCTTTCCGTATTTTTGCCCAAATTTTCTATGCAAACCCTATATCAGACATATTACTGTCCGACAAAGCTTTTGCCCGACAACGGAAGCGAAGCGCCACCGTGTTTTACCCATCCACATATCTTATTGGTTATCAATCACTTACGGAATATTTTTATGCAAGCGATAGGTCGTGGGCCTACCGCTTGTTTTTTTCCCAAGCCCGAAAACATGTCCCAAAGCAAAACAAACAACATAGCATATCGAACACTTTTTTTAACTCCTTATTTATTAATCATTTAAACAACAAAACGATGAACAAAAACACTTTACGACTCATCAATTTGAGGAACAGGATGGCCCGAGGCCTTACCCTGCTGGTGCTTTTGCTCACCATTTCATTGGGAGCCAAATCCAATCCCGTTGACTCCAGAAGAGCGCAGTTGGTTGCGTCCAACTTCTTGAACGCCTACGGCGTGAGATCAGCGGAACTGACTGACATCTCGGCGAGAGCCGGATTCACAAACCTGTACGTTTTCTCTTCAGAAAACGGTTTCGTCCTTCTGGCTGCCGACGATTGCGTCCAGCCCATCCTTGCTTACTCTTTCACGCAGAAGTTTGACCTTGACAACATGCCCGACAACAAGCGCGCATGGATTCAAGGTTACAGCGAAGAAATCCAGGCGGCCATCGACCGCCGCTCGACGGCCACCGCCGAGGTGGCGCAGCTATGGCGCGACTTAGCCGAGGGCAACTCCACCCGCCAGAACAGGGCGGTGGTGGTGGATGCCTTGTTGCAAACCCGATGGGACCAAGACGCGCCTTACAACAACCTATGCCCCATGATTGGATCAAACAGAACGGTAACCGGCTGCGTGGCCACGGCCATGGCCCAAATCATGAAGTACCACGGCTATCCCTCGCGCGGCATTGGAAGCCATTCCTACACTTGGAACGGCCAAACCTTGAGCGCCGACTTCCAAAACACCAACTACGATTGGGCCAACATGATCAACTCTTACGCCTATGGGGCGGGCACAAATCCACAAAAGCAAGCTGTTGCCACGCTGATGTACCACTGCGGCGTTGCGGTCGAGATGGACTATGGTTTGGCAAACTCTGGAGGCAGCGGCGCCTACAACTCCGCCGTAGCCCCTGCGCTGAAGAACGTTTTCAACTATTCGAAGAATACCAGTTTTGAGAGAAGGTCAAACTACACCGACAACGAATGGCTTGCCCTGTTGAAGGATAACCTTAATAATAACCGTCCCGTCTTCTATTCAGGAATCGACGGCGACAGCGGCGGCGGACACGCCTTCGTTTGCGACGGCTACCGCGACGACAACTATTTCCACTTCAACTGGGGATGGGGAGGCTATTGCGACGAGTGGTACTCGGTAAACAACCTGAACCCCGGCCCTGGCGGCATTGGCTCGGGCAGCAACGGCATTTACAACAACAACCAATCTGTCGTTGTCAACATTTATCCTTCGCCGAACAACGCCATTCCCACCAACCTGGCCTACACCCTCAACGGCCGCAACGTGACCCTCAACTGGAACACGGCAGCCGGCGTTGCCAGCTACAACATCTATCGCGATGGCAACCTTGTGGGTAACGCCACCACGAACTCCTTTACGCACACCAATGCGCCATTCGGCGAAGGCAGCTATTTCGTGAGAAGCGTCAATGCCAACGAAGAGCTGTCGCTTTCATCCAACGTGGTAGAGGTGGCAATGCCTTACCCCACTCCCGTCGTCAATGACCTGGCGGCCACCGTTTCGGGACGCAACGTGAGCCTCACTTGGACCGCCCCCGAATGGTGCTATCCCTCAACGCCGACAGCCACCATGACCTATGGCGACGGATCACCGACAAGCTATCTTGGAAACAATAGCTATGCCCTATACTGGGGACACCGCTATCTCGCTGCTAACCTGAACGCCTACAACAACATGAAGGTGTATAAGGTTTCGTTTTACGCAAGAGAAACTGGCGATTATCGAGTGCATGTCTATCGAGGAACAAGCTCCAACAACCGTCCACAAACAGAGGTGTTGCAACAGACCTTCACGGCAGGGAACACAGGTTGGTTCGACATCGACCTGACGAACACCGTGGATATTGATGCCTCACAAGACTTGTGGGTGTTCATCCATGACCCTGAATACAAATCCAGTCCAGCCAGCTATTGCTCCTATTCTGGAAACGAAGGTAACTATTTGTCAATTAGTCCGTTAAATCAACTCCAAACCTTTGATGGAGCTGCCTTCAACATCCGCACCTACGTTTCGGATGGCAACTACACCTATAATCTATATAGGAACGGTAGCGGCATTGCCAACAACCTGACCGCCACCACTTACACCGACAACAACTTGGCCGACGGCACCTACAACTATACGGTGAAGACCAACTACTACGCTGGCACGACCGAAAATTCCAACCAAGTTGATGTGACGATTACCAGTGCCCCTGTCACCTACACCATCACGGCCTCGGCTAACCCGACCGAGGGCGGTACGGTCACGGGCGGCGGAACCTACAACCACGGCGAAAGCTGCACGCTGACCGCCACGGCCAACCCGGGCTATATCTTCACTCAATGGCTCAAGAACAGCTCACCCGTTTCAGGCGATGCCACCTATACCTTCACGGTGACCGAGGCCGCAGACTATGTGGCCAACTTCATCGATGCCAGTTCCATTTGCGACATCGTCTTCGAGCTTAACGACAGCGACGGCGACGGCTGGACCGGCAACAAGCTCGTGGTGACTGCCAACGGCTCTTCTCAAGAACTTACCATCGACTATGGCTATAGTGCCACACATACCCTTACGTTTGCCACAGGTACCCATGTCGAACTCTCATGGATCACCGGTAACGACGTCAATGAATGCTCGTTCACGGTGAGCTACGACGGCGGCACTGAGATTTACGCAAGCAGCGGCACGCTCTCCAATTCGTTCTCCTTCGCGTTTGACGTGGACTGCACCATTCCCTCCCACGACATCACCGCCACGGCCAACCCGACAGCGGGCGGCATCGTCACGGGAGGCGGCAGCTACGCGGAAGGCACGACCTGCACCTTGACTGCCACGGCCAACACGGGCTATGAGTTCGTGAACTGGACTAAGGGCGGCATCGAGGTCTCG
>ONVP01000155.1 GCA_900321315.1 uncultured Bacteroidales bacterium | reverse complement strand
ACTCCACTTTGCATTTGGCGAAGAACCTCAAAAACTGGTTGGGGGTGAGTTCGACCTCACGCGCTTGGGTGTCCACTCCAAAATCGAGAATCATCCGATTGGCCTGCATCATTTTCCCGATGCGTTCATCAGTAACCTCGATGCTCACCGAGCGCTCCACGGGTTGTCCGTCGAAAGAGGCGGAAATCAAAATGAAATCGTCGACCAAAACATCTGTAATCTCATCATTTTCTGCATCATACATCATAATCCGACCTTCCAAGTCCAACGGAATGTTGGAAGTCAGATTCAATTCGAGAGTCAGTTTCTTGACCCATTCAGGCGACTCGAGCATGGGCAGTGTTCCCGACAGGTTTTCTGACAAGTTCATGATCACGGTGTCGAGATAGTGCACCTCGTTGGCCGTGAACGAGAGCGGTATGTCGACATCGGCCCGCACCGCCACCGAGCAGGTGTCGGCCACCGTGATGCGGTCGGTCAGGCCGTTGGGGTTAAGCGTGAAGGTGGAAGTAGCCTTGGCGATGGCACCATGTGCCCCAATCACTCCCGCCATCGAACGGTGAAAAATCTCCACGTAGGAAGACGAAAAGTCCATTTCTATCACTTGGGGCAAGACCTCAAAAATCTGTATGGTTTCAAAATCGAAACCCGTAACTTCCGCAGTGTCAATCACAAGCCGTGTAGGAACATGGAATCCGTTGCGCATCTGCAACCGCAACTCGACATCCTCAAGCTCAAGTGTTCCCATCACATTGTCGGGGAAAATGTCGAAATCAGTTACAATCTCGCTATAGGAGTTGTGCGGTTCCAACCAACCTAGCATCTCTGAAACCGTAAGGTCTTCAACTTGCATCATGAATTCAACCTTTCCAGCGGGAAGTGTGGATGGGTTGAGCCTCACTTCCAGCCGAAAGTCGAAATGGAACGTGTTTGGCTCTTCCGTCTGGAAGGAATATCCATTCAGGTCAACTTCCAGACCTTCATCGGCTTGCAGTATCTCACACCAAAACTCATTGCCTTGTCTATCGGTTATTTCCGGGCAATGGATCCTGAATCTCCTGACCTGTACGGCAGCATTGGCAACGCCCAGCTTGAAATAGATTTTTCCTGTTTTGACCAGCGCATTAAAGACGTTGATGTGGTCGGATTGCAGCACCAACGTGTGGCTGTAATGAATCACCGTGTCGATGGGTGACGCGAGCGTTTGCAGGGCGATTTCAGGAAGCGACCACGACTTATAAAGATTTTCATTGCGGAAATGCAGCAATTCATGTCCCGAAACGGCGTTCTTGTGCTCATAGGAGTCATGATACTGCATACCGCCCGTCGCGCTGAAAGTGATGAGGCTATCGATGCCGAAGCGCTCCATCATCTCCATGATGGTGTAGTTGCCCGAGGCCACCGGCACCAACACTTCGCCTTCAAGCGCAACGCCCTGCACGTTGTCGAGGTCGTAATGACCCTTGCCACACGCCCCGAACAAGACGGCGAGCAAGGCAAAAACAATTATTAACTTTTTGATTTTCATTTTATTACAAAACTAAACAAACTTTCCGTTCAGCATCATCTTGGCCACCTTGTTCGCGCCATAATAATAAGGCATGAACTCGAGTTGCGTCATCGGCTGGGTAATGATGAGGTTGGCCAACTTGCCCTTGGTGATGCTACCCACCTCGTCGCTCACGCTCATGGCGTAGGCTGTGTTCAAAGTGGTGGCGTTCAAAGCCTCCTCTGGCGTCAAACGGTAGCGGATGCAGGCCATCGACATGATGAGCTGCATATTGCCCGAAGGCGAAGTGCCTGGGTTGAAGTCGGAAGCCATGGCCACGGGCAAGCCCGCGTCAATCATCTCACGCGCCGGCGACAAAGGCAAGTTCAAGAAGAAGGCGCAACCTGGCAAGACCGTGGGCATGGTTTCCGTATCTTTCAGACAATCAATCTCTTCCTGACCCATCTGTTCGAGATGGTCAACGGAGATGGCGCCATATTTCACGCCCACTTGCACACCGCCAGAGATGGCCATTTCGTTGGCATGGATTTTCGGTTTCATGCCGTACTTGATGCCCGCCATGAGGATGCGCTCGGTGTCCTCGACGGTGAAGAAGCCTTGGTCGCAGAACACGTCGATGAAGTCGGCCAAATCCTCAGCCGCCACGAGCGGAATCATCTCATTGATGACCAAATCCACATAATCCTCTTGGTGGCCGCGGTATTCCATCGGGATGCCGTGCGCCCCAAGGAAGTTTGACTTGATGACCAAGGGTGAGTTTTCCTTCAGTCGGCGGATGACGCGCAGCAGCTTCAGTTCGCTCTCGGTCGTCAAGCCATAGCCGCTCTTGATTTCGATGGCGCCCGTGCCCATGCGCATCACTTCGTCTAAACGTTGCTGAGCCATGTCGTAGAGTTCGTCCTCCGAGGCCGCCGCCGTCGCCTTGGCCGAATTGAGGATGCCTCCTCCCCTCTTTGCGATTTCCTCATAGTTGAGGCCGCGAATCTTATCGACAAACTCCATCTCGCGCGAATTGGCATAGACCAAATGCGTGTGCGAGTCGCAGAAAGCGGGCATGACCACGCTGCCTTTCACATCGTGGATGCGATGGTTTTCGGCGAGATATTTTCGACAGGCATCAGAGTCCATCGGGCCGTAGTCGGCGATTTTCTTACCTTTAATTAATAGGAAAGCATTCTTGATTCTTCCCGTTTCGGCCATTTCGGCACCGCGCTTCAGCAGTCGGCCTTGTTCCTCGATGCCGACGAGTTCTTTGATATTGACAATGAGCATGATTTCACTTTTTTGCGGCAAAGATACAACAAATCACTGATGTTTCACCGTTATGGATTGCTTTGTTCAAAACTTTGTGTATTTTTGCAGGCAGAAACCACCAAAAAAAAGTTAGTATTATGGCAAACACAGCAGTCGTGCCAGTTGAAAGGCAATTGATAGTAGATGTTGAGGACATGACGCTTTTCAACGATATCAAAAAGGCTATCAGCATGTTACGCGGTGTCGGGAAAGTTTCAAGGCCTCGACGCAAACGCCTAACCTCATACGAACTTTCACTTCGTGAACTCGACGAAGGAAAAGTGTACAAATACGACAGCCTAGAAGATTTCATCAAAGAAATGGAATAAATGAAACGCAAATACGACCTCGTACTTACCGGACAATTCAAGAAGAATGTCAAACTTTGCAAAAAGCGCGGCCTTCCTCTCGACGAACTCTGGTCTGTGATAGCCCATTTGCTTGATGGAAAGGAACTTGACGAACGTTATCAGGCTCACATCTTAAAAGGCGACCGCAAAGGCCAATGGGAATGCCATATCCGCCCCGATTGGCTACTCATTTGGGAGCAACACGACAAAGAACTGATTCTCATCATGCTCAACACGGGAACCCATTCCGACTTATTTGAAAAGAAACGCAAAAAATAACAACTATTATCATGAAAAAATCCATCCTCATCGCTATGGCAATCATAGCTTTTGGTTTTACAGCCAACGCACAAGAAAAGAAAGCCGAACCGAAAGTCAAGCACCTGACTTACAAGGAATTTCTGAAAAATGTTTGGGACTTCGAGAAAGACCCGAACACCTTTGTTTATAAAGGCAAACTGCCCGCTGTCATCGACTTTTATGCTGATTGGTGCGGTCCGTGCCGCCGCGTGGCGCCCATCATGGAGCGTTTGGCCGAGGAATACGACGGCAAATTGCTGGTTTACAAAATCAACACCGACCAAGAACGAGAATTGGCCTCGGCGTTCCAAGTGCGCAGCATCCCCATGGTGCTGTTCGTCCCCATGGAAGGCCAGCCGATGATGAGTGTCGGAGCCATGCAGGAGCAAGAGTACAAGCAAGTCATTGAGGAACAACTGTTTAAATGACCCTTTTCACAACAGCGTATTTTCCCAGCATCAGTTACATGGCGCGTTTTCTGAAAGAGGACGCGCCTTTGATTGAGGTGAGGGAAACCTACCGCAAGCAGACCTACCGCAACCGCTGTCGTGTGATGACCGCCAACGGCGCGGAAAACCTGACCGTGCCAGTAGTGAAAGTGAACGGCAACCACACTATGACAAAGGACATCCTCGTCAGCGACCACGCGCCTTGGCAGCACATCCATAGTCGCTGCTTGGAGTCGGCGTACATGGCCGCACCTTATTTCGAGCATTATTACGACTACCTAAAACCTATTTTTGAAGGGCATTTCGAGCGACTTATCGATTTGAACGACGCAGCCTTGAAGGCTGTTCTCAAAATGCTGAAAGTCAACGAGGAAATCGTCCATACAACGGATTACGTCCGCGAGGCTGAAAACGACTTGCGGGAGGCTTTCAGTCCAAAAAAACCGTTTGACGCGAGCCTTTTCCCTGCTTATTATCAGGTGTTTGGCACCAAATTACCCTTCTCACCCGATTTGAGCGTGTTGGATTTGATATTTAATGAGGGGCCGGAGGCGATGGGGTATTTGTCCTCCCTTCGGGAGCTATGTCGCGAGGATTGCATCCCTGCTTGACATCGGTTCGCCCTTTCAGGGCTTTGACTCATTTCACTTGAACATCAAACTCCGACCAATCCTTGGCTTCCGTCAGCAAGTCGTAATAATAGCAGATATTCTCCTCATTGATTTTCTCGCCGTTCACGGAAATGATTCTGTCGCCGACATTGAAACGCTCGTTGCCGTCGATGCGGCGGGTGATGATTTTCAGTGTGCCGTCGGCGGTGGAAAGGACGTATCTGTAGTCACGTTTGAGCGGATTCACGGCTGTTTCAATATCGCGCGGCTTGGCATACATTTTATATACGATATCATTTACATCAATAACACCACCCTCATTAGTTTCATATTGCTGTTCTATTATCCAATCGTACTTGGAAATCGCCGAAAGCCCCATATTGTTGTGCGGAAGCGACTTTACATAAAACACCTTCCCGACATCTTCCTTGCCGGCCAACTCCATTGTTTCTTGTCGGGCGATTACGAAACGTTGATTGTCCGTCAATCCGCCAATGGCTTGTCCGAATGAACCTTCATAAACCATGTCGTCAGGCATTGGTGCCTCAACCCGCTGCTCGTCGGCCAACAAGAAGGATGCCGCGCCATTTCCCGTGTCAAAGATACATTCATACTCCACGCCGTTGATTCGCGGATAGACCCACAAAGCATTCCTGTGATACTTGCACTTGACAGGAATGTACTCCATTGTATCAATAACCACAGAATCAGCAATATAGTACATTTTGTTGTGGGTAAAGTCAATCGTGTAGCGCCGAATATTCAAGCCCCGAAAACCGATGATTTTGTATTTGTCCAAGCGAAACTCCTTGTCGCAATTGTGAGTTTCCGGATAGAGCATAGCGAGACCAAAATCTTCGGACTCCACCATTTCCGTCTTTATTTTGACCGGCATTGTCGTCATTTTGATTTTTGACCTCTTGTCTGCCCCAATCATGGAATGGCGATAGAACTTCATACCTTTGGGCTTGGTGCTCGGGGTGTACACCAGAAGCGCACTTTGATTGACCCCCGAATCATATATGACCGTATCCACTTGCCCGTTCAATTCAGCCTTGAA
>ONVP01000180.1 GCA_900321315.1 uncultured Bacteroidales bacterium | reverse complement strand
TTCACGAAGTCACAATTGTAGGCGACGAACTTGCCTCGGGCATACATGGCACCGGCGTTTTTGGCCGTGTTGTTGGCCACGACGCAGTTCTTGAAGGTTGGGTCGGCGCTGTTGTAGAGATACAGTCCGCCGCCTTTGGTGGAAGCCTTGTTGTTGCTGATGTGGCAGTTGGTGAAGGCGCATCCGATGCGGTCGCAGATGCCGCCGCCCATCGAGGCGCTGTTGTTGGTGACGGTGCAGTTGATGAGTGAGAGGTGCGGTGCGCCGCCGCCCGAGTTGGCGTAGATGCCGCCGCCGAACATGGAGGCCTCGTTGCCGGTGATGGTGCAGTTGGACAGCGTGGTGTAGTTGTCTAAATAGGCACCTGCGCCGCTGCCAGCCTTGCCGTTGCGGATGACGAAACCGTCCCAACTGGCCGAGCTTCCGTTGAGCGATTTCTCTTGTGTCAGCACACGTCTCGCTCCTTGTCCGTCGAGGATGGAGGCGTTGTTGATGAAGTCGCGCTGCGACAGGTCGAAGTCGTGAGCCTCATCGCCATTGAAGCTGCCGTAGATACGGCTGCCCGCAGTGATGTAGAAGGCGCTGTTAGGGTCGTTGGTGTCGCCGTGATAGGTGCCTTTTTTCACCCAAACCTTTGTGCCGTTGCCTTTCGAGAGCGCACTGGCATATTCCAATTTGTTGGTGGCGTTGGCCCATGAAGAGCCGTCGCCGGTGCCGTCCTCGCTGACGTAAATGATGCCGTTGGCATCGGGTTGGATGATGAAGGGGTAGATGTTTGTCACAGCCGCTTGCCCGCTGCTGAAGCCGTTCACGTCATAAATGGAATAATAGTTGTCGTCGCTGCCGCTCCAGCCGAAGTTGAAGTGGAACAGGTCGTTGCTGTCGTATCCGTCGCACACGAAGGCGTGGCCGCTGCTACCCTTGGCGCCAGAATAATAGATAGGATGCGACAGGTCGAGTTCGGCTTTCAGCATGGCGGTCCAGGCTTCGTCGCTATAGCTGCTTTTCTGCTTGTACTTGGCACCGCAATAGCCGAAATAGGAGCGCATGGCGGTTTCCACGTCTTGCGACTGTGCGCCGCTGCCGTTGGCCGAATAGTTCATATTGACGCTCACGCCGCAGTGGTACATCAGCGTGGCGATGGCGTCGTTGTGGTCCCAAATCTCGTTGGGCATCTCGTTCCAATGGTAGGTGGTGGCGGCAAAATCGGCACTTTGCAGTCCGTAGGTGTTGTGGACGTAACTATGTGAGCCGAAGCCGGTTTCGGGATGGTTCCAATATTTCATCACTTGGGCCATGGCGCAAGCCACGCAGCCGGCATAGACATGGCCGCATGTGCTGTTCCACCCTCCGCCGCTTGTGGCTGGACAATACTCGTTGTAATAGCAGTTTTGGTTCCAGCGCGTTGCAATCAAAGGATTAACGGTTTTGGCCTCTTTCGTACCGAAGATGCCGCGCTCGGCCTCGTCCCATTGGCGTATGATTTTTGCCTCGGGCACGATGCCGTTTGCAACGGCGAAGTCAATCATCTCGGAATAATGGCTTATCCAAGCGGTGAAGTTTTCGGGTGCATCGGCCATGTCGGGGAAGTTGCTTCGGTCGGAATAGGCCAGAATCGGTGGCAGGACGGTGTTGCCCGAAACAATGACAAACCCTTGTGCCCCAATGTTGTAGATGTATATTCCATTGGACGAGAGCAAGTTCAGGTCTTGGCCTTTGAGGCTGGTTTTCGTTTTGGCGAAGGCATGGGCGGTTTTGCGTGCCAAGGCTTCATCGACTTGGGTTTGTGAAAAGGCTTGGAAACAAGCCGCAAGGAAAAGCAGTAAAGAGAGTGTCAGTCTTTTCATAATAGGTGAAATTTTTGCGGCAAAAATATGAAAATAATCCGAAGTGTCGTGGGTTTGGGAGTTTTTGTGGATTTCTCGCTTTTCTTCAGCAAATACTACGGCGAATGTTACTCCTTCAAGCTCTGCCGTGCGTATGGCACCAAGTCTTGCGAGGCGAACTCACCTTTCAAATACTTGAAATAGCCGGCCACGGCCACCATCGCGGCGTTGTCGGTTGAATAGGAGAGGCGCGGGATGAAGACCTTCCAGTGGTATTTCTCGCCGAGTGAAAGCATGGCATCGTGGAGGCCGCTGTTGGCACTCACGCCGCCGGCGATGGCCACGGTCTTGATGCCAGTCTGCTTGGTAGCTTTCACCAACTTGTTCATCAGAATGTCGATGATGGTCTTTTGTACTGAGGCGCACAAGTCGGCCTTGTTTTCCTCGATGAAGTTCGGGTTGAGCTTAAGGTTGTCACGGACGGTGTATAAGATGCTGGTTTTCAGTCCACTGAAGCTGTAGTCGAGGTCGGGGATTTGGGGCTTGGCAAAGCTGAAGGCGTCGGGATTGCCGATTTTGGCCAACTTGTCGATGATGGGTCCGCCCGGGTAGGGCAGGCCAAGGATTTTGGCTGTCTTGTCGAAGGCCTCGCCCGCCGCGTCGTCGATGGTCTTGCCGATGACTTCCATGTCGAAATAGTCCTTCACGACCACGATTTGGGTGTGGCCGCCCGACACGGTGAGGCACAAAAACGGGAACTCAGGCACCTCGGTATGGGTGTCATCGGTGGCAAAATGCACCAAGATGTGCGCGTTCATGTGGTCGATTTCCACCATGGGGATGTTCAAGGTCTGCGCGAAAGCCTTTGAGAATGAGGTTCCTACGAGCAATGAGCCTAAAAGTCCGGGCCCACGCGTAAAAGCGATGGCGGATAACTGATTTTTTTCTATTTTTGCAGTCTTCAAGGCCGTGTCGATGACGGGGATGATATTCTGCTGGTGTGCACGCGAGGCGAGTTCGGGGACGACGCCGCCGTACTGCTCGTGAACCTTCTGCCCGGCAATGACGTTGGAAAGCACGCGCGTGCCTTGAAGCACTGCGGCTGAGGTGTCGTCGCACGAAGATTCGATACCTAAAATGTATTCGTTCATGGTCTTAAATTGAAGGGTCAAAATTATCAAAAAAAAGATTATCCATAGCATCCTAATTTTGCTCACGGTGTTGGTTTCCATCGTCGTGACGCTGTTTGTAGCTATACAAGATCCTATAATTCAGCGTTTTGCGGTCAGGTTTGCAGGCGGCTATCTTTCCGAAAAAACTGGTGCAGATGTCAAGGTGGGACGAATTGTCGTCACACCTGACTTGAGGGTGTTTATCAGGGATGTTTCTGTTAAAGACCTGAACGACAATGCTTTGGCGGAAATCGGTCGGTTCAGGACAAAAATCCACGTTGGCGACATTTTGGACGGGAAAGTCCATCTCGGAAACGTGGAATTGGGCGATGCCGACATCAACCTGATCAAATATGGAGGCTCCGATGTGTTCAATTTCCAGTTTTTGGCCGACTTTTTCAGCTCCGGCAAGGAAAAGGAGAAAAAAAACGACAAAGAGCCAATGCCTATAATAATCGACAAGATTTCGCTGCAAAACGTTGATTTCCAGATGTGGGACCAGAACAAGGCGGACTCCACCAAGACGGCGCAAAACTGCATCGACTATTCGCATCTCGACTTGGACGACATCAGTTTTGAGGCCAAGCATTTCGCCCTCGTCGGCGATTCGGTCTATGTCGTGGTGGAGAAGCTTGCTGCCAAGGAGCAGAGCGGACTCGACCTGAAGCACTTCCAGTCGGATGTGATCGTCTGCAAAAAAGGCATCTTATTGAAAGACATGCAGATGGAAACCAACAGCAGCTTGTTTCACCTCGACCTGAACATGAACTACAGCGGTTTCGAGGCGTTCAAGAATTTCGTCGACTCCGTCAGCTTCGATGCGAATTTCTATCCCACCGACGTGATGCTTTCCGACATTGGTTATTTCGCATCCGTGATGAACAAAATGCCCAACCGACTGCAATTTGAAGGCCGTTTTTCCGGCCCGATCAGGCATTTTCGCGTTGACGACATGAAGGTCGGGTTTGGCAAGGAAACCTCCATAAGGGGCAGCCTGAGCATGCATCCGCTTGATTTCATGGATGGCGAGCACAACCTGAACATCAGGAACATGCACTTCACTTACGACGACCTGGCCAGCTTCCACATCCCTGGGAGCACGGGAACGGTTCCTTTGCCGGAGCAACTGAACACGCTGAAATCGGGCGACATCAAGCTCAATTTCAAAGGCTCCTACAACGACTTCGTTTCCAACATCAACTTGGTTTCCGACATCGGCAACGTGGAGGCTAATGTGTCGCGCAGCCGCCACGCCGACGGCTCCAACCTGTTTTTCGGAAACATCCATTCCCAAGGCATCGACGCGGGCATGATTGCCAATGCCTCCAACCTTGTCGGCAAGCTCGACTTGGACGCCGACTTCTCGGCACGCTTCCCCAAAGACGGCATACCCGACTTCAGCCTGGACGGGCACATCAACAATGCCGACCTTCTTGGAAATCACATTGACATTGTGGAACTTAACGGCGACTTGAAAGAAAACCGCTTTGATGGCAAGCTGCGCGTGGTTGACAACGAGATTGACCTCGACTTCAACGGACTGATCGATTTCAGCAATCCCAAGAAGCCCGTTTCGGACTTTGAGGCCGACATCCGCCATGCCGACCTGCGCTCGCTCAACATCATGAAAGAGGACTCCGTCGCGGTCGTCAGCACCAAAATCTACGCCAACATGACCGGCTTCGACATCGACAACTTGGAAGGCACGCTGCATCTCGACAGCACGGTATATCGCGACAGCCGGGGCCAATATGTCATGAAAACCTTTGATGCCCGCATCGTCAACGACAACCTCGTGGAACGCCGCATCAACCTGACCAACGACTTCTTCGACTTCGAGATGGGCGGCAAGGTGAACTTCGCCTCGCTGATGATGGCGCTTAACGCCTA
>ONVP01000176.1 GCA_900321315.1 uncultured Bacteroidales bacterium | reverse complement strand
GTTCACTCACAATGCTTTGGTGGTTATTTCCGACGGTTTGGAGGCGCGGGCAGGCTCGCTTTCGGCGGGCTTCAGCCGCTTCACGGCGTGGAAAAGCGACGATGGCGAGAACATCGCTTCGCCACTCGTGAGCGAATTGGAAGTGCTGGTCAACGGCATGATGCGCAAAGACACGCTGCTCGACCTCATTGGCTCGTTCACGGTGTTTGAAAAACAGAAACAAGAGGACCTGAAGACGGGACTCACCACCATCAAGACGGTGAAGAAGATTGCCGCCTACCATCAATACTATGCCGTGAACAAGGCCGTGGAATCGACCATTCGCGCAACAGGCATCAATCAAATCCCTATCATGGCGGAATCGCCGGCCAACTACGGATTTGAAACGGTGAAAAGCCAGCAGGTAGGCGACCATCGCGCTGGTGTGGTGTGGCATACGCAGGGCAGCGGCAAGTCGCTGACGATGGTGTTCTATGTTGGGAAGATTGTCCAATGCCTCAACAACCCGACCATCGTCGTTATCACCGACCGCAACGACCTTGACGATCAACTGTTTGACACTTTTACGGGCTCGAAACAACTGTTGCGGCAAACGCCCGTTCAAGCCGAGAGTCGAGAGCATTTGAAACGTTTGTTGCAAGTTCAATCGGGCGGCGTGATTTTCACCACGATACAGAAGTTCCAGCCCGAATCTGGCAATGTGTACGACCAACTCACCGATTGCTGACGAGGCGCACCGCACCCAATATGGTTTCAAGGCCAAAACGGTGGAAGTGAGGAACGAGGCCGACGAGGTGATTGGTTCGGAAATCAAATATGGCTTTGCCAAATACTTGCGCGATGCCTTGCCTAATGCCACCTATCTCGGTTTCACGGGCACGCCTATTGAAAAAGACGACAAGAACACGCCCGCCGTGTTCGGCAATTACATCGATGTTTACGACATTGCCCAAGCGGTGGAAGACGGTGCCACGGTACGCATTTTCTACGAAAGCCGATTGGCCAAAGTGGAATTGAGCGACGAAGGCCGACAGTTGGTGGCAGACCTCGACAAAGAGCTGGAGACCGAGAATATGAACGATGTTCAGAAGGCCAAGGCGAAATGGACACAGTTGGAGGCTTTGATTGGCAGTCCGAATCGCCTAAAGAACATCGCCAAAGATATTGTAACCCATTTCGAGGAACGCCAAAAGGTGTTTGAGGGCAAGGCGATGATTGTGGCAATGAGCCGCCGTATTGCTGCTGAGTTGTACGATGAAATCATCAAACTCCATCCCGAATGGCATTCCGACGATTTGTCGAAAGGTGCTATCAAAGTGGTGATGACTTCAGCCGCTTCTGACGGGGCAAATATTGCTAAGCATCACACTACCAAGGATCAGCGTAGGGCGTTGGCAGACCGCATGAAAGACCCAGATGACGAGTTGAAATTAGTCATTGTGCGCGATATGTGGCTGACGGGCTTCGATGTGCCTTGTTTGCACACACTCTATATCGACAAACCGATGCAAGGCCATAACCTGATGCAGGCCATTGCCCGTGTGAACCGCGTCTATAAGGACAAGCCCGGTGGTTTGGTGGTTGACTATTTGGGCATTGCAGCCGACTTAAAAAAGGCTTTGTCGTTCTATTCCGATTCGGGCGGCAAGGGCGATCCGACTTTGCAACAAGAACAAGCCGTCGCGTTGATGCAAGAGAAATTGGAAGTGGTGGAGCAGATGTTTTTCGGCTTCGATTACAAGCAATATTTCACCGCCGACACCGCCGGAAAACTCTCATGGATTCTGAAAGCCGAGGACTTCATCTTGGGCTTGGATGATGGCAAGAAGCGTTTCGTGAACGAGGTGACCGCCTTGGGCAAAGCCTTTGCCTTGGCGATTCCGCAAGATGCCGCTATGGATGTGAAGGATGAAGTAGCGTTCTTCCAAGCCGTGAAAGCCCGCCTTTGCAAGTTCGACCAAACAGGTGCTGGCCGTTCCGACGAGGAAATCGAGACCACAATCCGTCAGGTCATTGACAAGGCATTGGTTTCGGAAAAGGTCATTGACTTGTTCGACGCGGCTGGCATCAAGAAACCTGACATTTCCATCCTTTCGGAAGAGTTCTTGTTGGAATTGAAGGGCATGGAACACAAGAACATTGCCTTGGAGGTGTTGAAAAAACTGCTGGAAGGCGAAATCAAGGCGCGTTCCAAATTCAATGTGGTGGAAGGCCGCACTTTGATGGAGATGTTGGATGGTTCCATTACCCGTTATCACAACAAAATCATCACAGCGGCGGAAGTCATTGACGAACTAATCAAGTTGAGCAAAACCATTGTGGAGAAGGACAAGGACGCTGAAAACATGGGTCTAACCAATTACGAATACGCTTTTTATTCCGCCGTCGCCGACAATGAAAGCGCGAAGGAATTAATGGGGAAGGACAAACTTCGCGAATTGGCGGTGGTGCTGACCGAAACCATCCGCAAGAATTCATCCATCGACTGGACCATCAAGGAAAATGTCCGTGCGAAGATGAAAGTAGCGGTAAAGCGTTTGTTGCGCAAGTACGGCTATCCGCCCGACATGCACCAATTGGCCACGGAAACGGTTTTGAAGCAAGCGGAATTGATTGTGGAAGAGTTTGTCCGTTTTTAATTTGCTAATCTCACATAATTTGCGTATCTTTGCAATTCAATAGACAAGGCATGAGCGAAGAACAATACATCAATTTCGACGAGTATATCCGCCAAGGCGAACCGCAAAAGCGTAAAAGGGCCGATGCGTGGCGCGTGGCCATCGGCCTGCAGGCCGTGGACGGGTTGAAGACTTCGGCGTACCTTCAGGAGACCGCCCGCCGGAACATTGAAGGTGAGATTACCATTGACGAGGCGAAAGAGCTTGTTAATCAGTACTATATCAAGCAAACTGCGCATGACGAGGGCGATGCCAGTGTGGAAGAGGCCGATAAAGTTTCGGCGAACATATCAAAATTGCTGCAAACTGACTCGTTCACTTATAGCGTGGCTGGATTTGCCGCCATCCACAAAGCCATTTTTGATGGTGTCTTCATACATGCGGGCCGTTTCAGGGACTATGACATAACGAAAAAGGAATGGGTTTTGCGCGGCGACACGGTGTTTTATGCCCATTGGGAGGACTTGGGCATGACCCTCCAGTACGACTTGGACCAAGAACGGCAATTCAACTACAAGTCGTTGGATAAGAATCGGTTGGTGGAACACATTGCCAAGTTTGTATCAGGTTTGTGGCAAATCCATCCTTTTGGCGAAGGCAACACACGTACTACGGCCATCTTTACCATTAAATACCTGCGTTCGCTTGGCTTCGATGTGGACAACGATTTGTTTGAGCAACATTCATGGTATTTCCGCAATGCGCTTGTCCGTGCCAACTATCGCAATGTGGCAAAAGGCATTGATTATGAGCCTGTTTTCTTGGAACGTTTCTTCCGTAACCTGCTTTTGGGCGAGGACAATGCGCTGAAGAATCGCTATATGATGATTAATCCACCTGAAGAATGGAAAATGCCGGAAACGGGACAAGCACAGGACAAGTACCCCCCAAGTACCCTCCAAGTACCCCCCAAGTACCCCTCAAGTTGGGACAAAGTGACAGACAATACATTGAAGTTGGTTAAAGCGATCGGTTACGAGCAACTATCTATAAATGAGATGCTTGTTGCCCTTGGACTAAAGGATAGAAAGAATTTTATTGGGCTTTTCCTTAATCCTGCCATTGCCGAAGGTTTCGTCCAAATGCTCTACCCCGACAAGCCCCATCATCCAAGGCAGAAGTATTTGCTTACGGCAAAAGGCACTTTGTTGTATAATGAAACCTGTTGAAATGGATGCAGAATGACCAGAAACCAAGGTGTTTTTGCAAAAATAAAAATTGAATAAAAGTTGGTTTTTGATACGGTTTTTTCCAGTTTTCGTTGAAATTTTTCTGAAAATGGGCTTATTCATGCCCTCCGATGACAGATTTGGTGGGGTGATACAATTGAGATTTGGTTCTGCAAAAATACACACGATAGAAATATTAGAATCTGTAAAAAGTCAGAAATGTGGTTTTGTTTGCTAGTCTCAAGCAGATTGTTTACTTTTGCAAAAAGATTTGAATATGGCAAAAGAGATAGATATAAGGAATGGAGAGGTCGTCTTGTCGGAGGCGATAGGGATTTTGCATGAGCGTTTCTGTTGCAGCCCTTCAGGCTGCTTGCCCTCCCGTGTGGCCGTCAATTCCCAAGGCGCTGCCATTGGGGAATATCTGTTGCGGCACTTCGTGCCTTTCTCCATTGCAGAATTGTTCAGCGGAGGGGAGAGCCTGCAAAGTTCGGGCAGATATTTTCTGTTGCAATATTCATTCTGTTGCAGCCCTTCAGGCTGCTTGCCCTCCCGAGTGGCCGTCAATTCCCAAGGCGCTGCCATTGGGGAATATCTGTTGCGGCACTTCGTGCCTTTCTCCGTTGCAGAATTGTTCAGCGGAGGAGTGAGCCTGAAAGGCTCAGACAGATATTTCCTGCGGCATCGCCGTAGGATTCTCCCCGCCAACACCCCGTCCATGAGCCTGAAAGGCTCAGACAGATATTTCCTGCGGCATCGCCGTAGGATTGTTCCCGCTTCCACCCCATCCATGAGCCTGAAAGGCTCAGACAAATATTCCCCAGCGGCATAGCCCTGGGATAAAATCCTCAAACCATGGCCCAATCACTCGCACAAGTCTATATCCATCTGGTCTTCCACACCAAATACAGCTCCGTCACCATACGCGAAGAAGACCTCCCCAAGCTGTTCGCCTACATCGATGGCATCATCGTCAACAAGAACGCAATGGTCATCCAAATTGGCGGCGTCCCCAACCATATCCACATCCTCTGCACCCTTCCACGAACCATCTCCATGGCCGACTTCGTGGAGGACATCAAGAAATGCAGCAGCAAATGGATCAAGACCATCGCCCCATATTATTCGCAATTTGCATGGCAAGGTGGCTATGCCGTGTTCTCCGTCAGTGCTTCTGGTGTGGAAAAGGTGAAAGCCTATATCCAAAATCAGAAGGAGCATCATCGCAAAAAGACATTCAAAGAGGAGTATGAGGCTTTCCTGAAGGCCTACAATATTGAATACAACCCCGAATATGTGTTTAAGGACTGAAAATTCATGCCTCGGCTTCACGAAGCATCACTGATTCTTCCCCCGATTCTCCACCCAAACCCACAATCGCCACATAAGCCAGCCCCAAGCAAAGAAAAAGACGTAAAAAATCCATTTCGGAATAGAGGTTTGATAAGCCCCTTCGCGGTCGATTTCTGAATATTGCTCGGTGGGAATGTCGGCATAAAAGTAGGCTCCCGCGCCGAAGTCGTAGCCTTCGACGAGGCCGAGCTGGTTGGCCATGATCCAGCCGGCCAAAAACAAAGTGATTACCACCACGACGATGGTAATCACTTTGAAGATTTTGTGGTTTTTGCTCATCATTTGAACATGTCGAGGTTCGGAATCTCGAAGAATTTTCCGGAGAGAAGGAACCACACGGCAAACAGCGTGAGAAGGATGTTAAAGACTTGACCCACAATGTAAAGCCAGAGTACCTTGCCGCCTTGCATCTGCTTGAAGAGGCTTTTGAAGTTGGTGTCTAA
>ONVP01000069.1 GCA_900321315.1 uncultured Bacteroidales bacterium | reverse complement strand
ACTGAGTAGGAAAGGTGTCTCCCCGTGGTAGGATGAAAGCACGGACCAGTCGAACTTCTCTCCGTTGCCGCCAACGACTTTTCCTTTCGTGTCGAAGAGAAAATAGTCAACGATACCTTCGTACGCCTTCGTCTGATTGAGATCCTCAGGATCGGCGATATTAAAAGCCTTGATCACAGGCAATGGCTTCAGTGCTTCGGCAAACGCAGGTGACTCCTGTCCATGCAGTTGGATGATGTCGAGCTGATAGTCAGTGACATGCTGTCGGATCTCCTCCATGCTCGCATCGACAAATACGCCAACGCGCTTTACCCGTCTTGGCAGATATGCAGGAACCTCTGGTACAAATCGGTTCGATTTGGGCCAGAAGATCATACCCATCCAGTTGATACTAAGCTTTTCCAACTCTTGGCTCCCGACAAACGAGCCGCGATGTTCCCAAAGCGCGATGACGGCTTCTTGGACTGCATCCGCCGCACTGTCGGCATCGCCCACAATTCGTTCGGCGGTGCGCTGCAAGAGAGGTTGCAGCCGCAGGATGTCCTTTTTGAAGTCCTCAATCGTCATGCTGGTCTTTCGTTTAACATACTATCGCAGCAAAGGCTGAAGTCTTACAGTTTTCGCGAAAAAAAAATCAAATCACCCGTTCATTAATCATCCGCCACTCGCCCGGCTGCAAATCGCCTAACGCGATTTTGCCAATCTGAACGCGAATCAAGCGCAATGTCGGGAAACCAACGGCGGCGGTGCTATGGCGCACTTGGCGATTTTTGCCTTCGATGAGAGTGAGGCGGACCCAACTGGTCGGGATGTTGGCGCGATAACGTATGGGTGGCACTCTTTCCCAAAGGTTTTCTGGCGCCTCCACAATTTCCGCTTGGCAGGGTTTGGTGCGGTAGCCTTTGATGGTTACGCCTCGTTTCAACTGGTTCACAGCCTCTTGCGTGATTTGCCCATCGACTTGAGCCAAATAAGTGCGCGGGTGCTCGAATTTCGGGTCGAGTAGCCGCTTGATGAGCCTTCCGTCGTCGGTGAGGAGCAAGGCACCCTCGCTGTCGTGGTCGAGGCGACCGGCGGCATACACGCCTGCGGGAAACCCAAACTCATTGAGCGCCCGATGCCCACCCTCGGGAGTGAACTGGCTGAGTACGCCAAAAGGCTTGTTGAAAAGGATATTCATGGCTCTGGAGTGATTGAAAAGCCGTGCAAAGTTACACTTTTTTGTTTTCTTGGGAAAATAGCGTATTTTTGCAGCGCGAAAACTTGTCATGCGAAAGGTAGTAACAACATCCGACCTAAAGAAAGCCTTGGGCTTGAAAGGCGTTTTCGGCACTTGCGTGTCGGGGATGGCCTACGGAGCATTGCGTTTGGGCAAAATCAACCGTTTGTTCGACGGAGCCGCTGATTATCAAGGCCCTGAGTTCGCCGACCATCTGTTGGAAAACATGAACATCACGATTGATGTCAGCGCGGAACAGTTGGAAAACATCCCGAAGGAAGGCGGTTTTGTGGTGGTCAGCAACCATCCGTTCGGCGGCATCGAAGGCGTCATGCTTTTGAGCGCCATCGCCAAAGTGCGCCCCGACTTCAAGGTCATGGCCAACTTCATCTTGTCGCACATCCCCAACCTCAAGGACTGTTTCTTCGCCGTCAATCCTTTCGAGAAAAATCCCGAATGGAAGAGCAGCGTGGGCGGCATCAAAGGCACTATCCAGCATATCGCGGATGGGCATGGTTTGGGCGTGTTTCCGGCGGGCGAGGTGTCGCGCTATCATGGCCACGACTACCCCGAAGACCTGCCGTGGAGCACTTCCATCGCGCGAATCATCAAAAAGGCCGAAGTGCCGGTGATTCCCGTGTTTTGGGACGGCCGCAACTCGAAATGGTTCTATGCCGTCGATAAGATTCACTCCATGCTTGGCACGGCGCGGCTCACCAAGGAACTCATCAACAAGCACGACAGCTGCTTCAACTTGCAGATTGGAAAGCCGATATCACCTTCAGAATTAGAGGTTTACGAAAAGCCTAAGGACTTGGCGGCCTATCTTCGCAGCCGCTCCTACGCGCTCGAAGCCAACATTTCAGCCAAAGTTGCGGAGAAGAAGGAAGTGAAACAGGCCGAAATCGACAAGCCCACCGATTTGCAACTCATGTTGGCCGAATTGGAGGCCATCCGCGAAAAGGCGTTTCTGTATTCCGCGACCGACTACGATTGCTACCTTGCTGATTACGAGGATATTCCAAACTTAATGCATGAGATTGCCCGACTGCGCGAGGAGGCTTTTCGTGCCATCGGCGAAGGCACAGGAAAGAGCCTCGACCAAGACGAGTTCGACACGCATTTCAAGCACATGATCCTTTGGGACAAGGCCAAACAGAAGATTGCAGGTTGCTATCGCCTTGGCATCGGCAGTGAAATTATGCCGAAGAAAGGCATTAAAGGCTTCTATGTCAGCACATTGGTGAATATTGACGAGAGATTTTCCGACAAATTGAGCCACACCATCGAGTTGGGGCGCTCGTTCGTTGCCCTCGAGTACCAAAAGGAGGTGCTGCCGCTGATGCTCCTGTTGCGCGGTCTTGCCGATGTGGTGGCGCGCTATCCCGACATCAATCATTTCATCGGACCGGTCAGCGTCAGTTCGTGGTATCCGAAGTTCTATCTCAGTCTGATAGTACGATATGTTTCTGAAAACCATGCTGTTGAAGATGGCTTGAAAGGCTTGGTAACATCCAAGATGCCTTTCGTCCCCGACTTCCTCAAAGTGGATCCCGATGTGCTGTTGCAGTACAATTTGAACGGCGTGGACAAGTTCGACAAGTTTATGTTCCGCCTCAGCAATGGCGAATATCGCCTGCCCACCTTGTTCAAGAAATACCTGAAACTGAACGCCAAGTTCTTGTGTTTCAACGTTGATCCCGACTTCAACGACACCCTCGATGCACTGCTTTTCCTCACTTTCACGGAGTTTCCGGAGGACGAAGTGATGCCGTTGTTCCGCGACAGCAGCGACGAGGAAAAGGAAATGGTCAGGAAACGCTTCGGGTATATTTGAATTTCACGCAGTTTTGTTTCACGCAGAATACGCTGAATCCGCAGAACTTGCCGGGCGCAAATTTAGCGTCGCATTGCGCTTCCCATAATTCTGCGATTTCTGCGTGCAATAATTGTTATTCTTCCGAATCTTCTTCCTCGATGGTCTGGGCAAAGAAAGAAAAATTCACCTTTCCATAATGCCGTTGTTCCATGAAGTGCGGATGCTCGTCAAAATGCTGATACTTATCGTGTTCGAGAACGAACATCCCGCCTTCGCGCAACAGGTTCCGCTCGAAGATGAGGTTCACTAATCCGTCGTAGTCTTGGAAGTCGTAAGGTGGGTCGGCGAAGATGAGGTCGTATTGCATCGTGTGCTTTTCGAGGAAGCGGAAAGCGTCGGAGCGGACGGCGAACAACTCCTTCATATTGAGTTTGTTGGCTGTTTCGCGAATGAACTTTACGCAGCCGAAATCCAAATCGACGGAAACGACTTTCGGGCAGCCTCGCGACACCAATTCATAGGAAATGTTGCCCGTTCCGGCAAACAAGTCCAAGGCCTCGGTTTCTTCAAGGTCGAAATGGTTGTCAATGATGTTGAACAGGCTTTCCTTGGCCATGTCGGTGGTTGGGCGCACGGGCAGATTGGTCGGGGCCATGATTTGCCGCCGCTGGTATCGTCCTCTGATGATTCTCATCTTAATGCTTGATAATGAATGTAATAGTATTGGAAGGGAACGCCATCGAGCATCTTATCCGGTGTTTCTTCCACAAGGCGGATGTCCTCGACATAGCGTCCACAAAGTTCCATGATGTCTGACGCGGGTAAAATCAGGCCGGAGAAGGTCACGGGAACCTCAAGGCCTGAAACGTGGTTTTGCTCCATCGCAAACAGGAGGAAATAGGCGAAATCTTCTTTTGTATGGAACTTGAAGTTGTTGTAAAAGAGCAAATTGCCTTCTTTCTTGATGAGCATGTCGAAATCGCGGTTTCGCACGTTGACGAAAACGCCTTGTGTGTCGGTTTGCATTGCACCTTCGATGAACACTGTGCTGGAATGGATGGTTTCGGCATTGCTCCATTTTTCCAAAAACTTGTTTTTCAATGTTCTGTGTTGTGCAAAGACATTGTGGCAGCTCACCGACTTCAAATGGTCGGCACAGATGGTGTGGTTTTCGGGGATTTGGGAGGTGAAGTCGAGGTAGTTGGACATGATGGCTTCATCGAACAATTCCGAGGGTACAAGGGTGTTCAATCGGTTGTCGAAGATACAGAGGACGGAGTGGAAGTCGCTGTGGTTCAGCTTTTTTGCATCCAAAGCGCGTTCCAACAGTTGGAAAGTTTCCAAACTGTCGGCATCGTCGGTCTGATAACATTCCAAGCCGATGACGCGGTGGGTTGTGGTGTCGAAAAGGGCAAAAGAAAGACCACCCAACGCAAATTGGATGGCCATTCTGTATTGCGACGACTTTTCGGCGTCAAAACCCTCGTCAAACGTGGAGATATAGGGATTCAATGACACCGCCATTCGTGCCAAGGATTTAGAGTTTCTCCCAGTTGCCGTCGGTGGAGGCTTCCTCCATCGAGCCGACCTTCATGCCGGCATAGCGGTTGATGCTTTCCTTTTCGGCCTTGGCGTTGTCGCGGCGCTGCTTCCATTCCTTTTCGTTGAAAGCCGCACCCGGAGTGGCCAAATAGACTTCGTAAGGCGTGCGGGCCTCGAAAACGGGAATGTCGATGCCGTTGCGCTTGATGAAACCCGCTTCGAGTTCATATTGTTGCCGCGGCTCGCTGAAAGGCACCCACTTTATGTCGTGGATGTTGAAGTTGTCGCGACCGCCTCTGACGGAGTCCATCACCTTCACGAAACCTATGGTGTCGTTGATGGTGCGGGTGAATGTGGTGTCGGTCGGGTCGGGGATGATGTTCACAATCGGGATTTCGGCGTTTTGGCAGAAATCAATCAGCGAGTCGAAATTGTTGGTGTACTTGCTGTAGGTGTTTTTGTAGAGCACTTCGGCGTTGCGGATGTCTATGAGACGTTCAACGACTTTCGACTCGCGGGCTTTTTGCTCGTTGTTGAATTTGATGGGAGCTTGGATGCTCTTGACCACCATCCATGCCAATAAGAGAATGATGGCAAACAGAATGATGTTGATGACGATGGATAATCCTTTTTTCATTGTAGTATGATTTTCTGGTTTTACTCTTTCTGATTGGCGGCAAAGTTAGGCTTTTTTCCTTTATGTAGGCCAAAAAAAATCGCTTGAAATTAAAAATGGATTTTGTGATAGTCTAAATATTTGTCGTCCAAATACTTGCGAATCTTGTCTGCAAGGATGACAAAAACCTGAAGTTCGTTTTTTTCGAGCCAAAGGGTGGCGTTGTCGTCCCGATTGACGGCTTTTGCGAAGGCCAAATTGACCTCAAAATGGTTTTTCAGGAGCCATTTTTCGGCTTTTTCTTCCTTGTCGATGACGCTGTCGATGGCGGCCAAGTGGGAGAATCCGTGCTCCATCAGCCAGTCTTTGGCCTTGGTGTCGCCTTGGATGGTGCGGCTCAGCGCGCCGAGTTCGGGATAGCCGTTGCGCATCAGCCACTCGAAGAACTCGTCGCCCTCAGGATCGAAGGTGCAGCCGAAGGCCATCAGGATTTTTATGGGGTAACGGGTCATAAGACATGAATTAGCGATTCAACTGCTTGAAAAAAGTGTTCAGCATCAATTCAGCTTCACTCATAGTACGTTGGATTTGCTTTTGGCCGCAAATATACAACCTTATATTTTACATGAGTGAAAACCTGATGCTTTTTTACAATGAGCGATACTAAAACTTGGGCGGGCTTGTTATATCTGAAAACGGTTTTCTGTATGAGACAAAAAGAAAAGTTTTCCCTCAAGAAGCGTTTGCAAAGCTTTCGGTATGCCTTCGCTGGACTGGGTGTGCTGTTTCGCGAAGAACATAATTCTTGGATTCACGCCATAGCAGTGGTTTTAGTCGTTATCGCCGGATTCATTTTTTTGGGAATGGGTCGCTATTGTCATAGTGATTGGGATGGTGTTTGCTGCCGAAATCATCAATTCCTCGTTGGAGCGGACTGCAGATTTCGTGAAAGCAGAGCGTGATGACAGAAAACGCGACATAAAAGACCTTGGTGCTGCTGCTGTCTTGGTATGTGCCATAGCAGCGGCCATCGTTGGAATGATTGTCTTTTTGCCCAAAATCATCAACTTATAGGGCTTTGTGTGCAGAAAATATTTATCTTTGCAGAAAATATCCGAAAATGAAGACCAAACAAGAAATAGTTGAGAACTGGCTGCCGCGCTATACGGGCTTGCCGTTGGAGAAGTTCGGGAAGTACATACTGCTGACCAACTTCCAGAATTATGTCGATCGTTTTGCCGAATGGCAGGGCGTGGAGGTGGTCGGGCGCGACCGCTCGATGCCTTGCGCCACCGACGGAGAAATCACCATTATTAATTTTAGCATGGGCAGCGCCAATGCCGCCACCATCATGGACTTGTTGGTTGCCATAAAACCCCAAGCAGTCCTGTTTCTCGGCAAATGTGGCGGCGTGAAGAGAATCAACAAGGTGGGCGACCTGATCCTGCCCATTGCGGCCATCCGTGGCGAGGGTACGTCTAACGACTACTTCCCGCCCGAGGTGCCCGCCCTGCCGGCATTCAGCCTCGAAAAAGCCATTTCCACTACCATCCGCGACTATGGCCGCGACTACTGGACAGGCACGGTCTATACCACCAACCGCCGCGTGTGGGAACACGACGAAGGTTTCAAAGACTACTTGCGCAAAATCCGCTGCATGGCTGTCGATATGGAAACCGCCACTATTTTCACGGTTGGATTCCACAACGAAATCCCGACGGGTGCACTTCTCTTGGTGTCCGACAATCCCATGGTGCCCGAAGGCGTGAAAACCGAGGAAAGCGACAAGCACGTCAGCAAGAATTTCGTTGGCGAACACCTCCGCATCGGCATCGACTCGCTGCGACAACTCATCAATAACGGAATCACTGTCAAGCATTTGAAGTTCTGATGACCTACGACCAAATCCTTTCCGAAATCCACAAGAAAAACTTCGCGCCCATCTATTTCCTGACGGGCGACGAGCCGTATTTCATCGACATGATTTCGGACACCATCGAGAACGAGGCGTTGGACGAGGCCGACCGCGCCTTCAACCAAATCGTGCTCTATGGCCGTGACGTGGACGTGGAAACCGTCGCCAACCACGCCCGCAGCTTCCCGATGATGGGCGAGCGCATGGTGGTTATCGTCAAGGAGGCGCAGGATGTGAAGAATTTGGAGGAGTTTGAGAAGTATCTGGAAACCATTCCCGAGACTACACTGCTCGTTTTCGCATACAAATACAAGAAGTTTGACAAGCGCAAAAGCTTGGCCAAAAAGATTGACAAAAAAGGTGTGTGGTTCGATTCGAAGAAACTGTACGACAGCAATATACCGGGCTGGATTCAGAACTACATGAAAGGCGAAGGCTATAGCATCACGCCCAAAGCCACGCAGATGTTAGCCGATTTCCTCGGCACGGATTTGCACAAAATCGCCAACGAACTGAAGAAACTGACCATCGCCCTGCCCAAAAACAAGAGCATCGACGACGCGGACGTGGAGCGCAACATAGGCATTTCCAAGGACTTCAACGTGTTCGAGTTGCAGAACGCCATCGGCAGCCGCGACGTGCTGAAAGCCAACCGCATCGTGAACTATTTCGGCGACAACGGCAAGGACAATCCGCTGTTGGTCACGGCGATAACGCTTTACGGCTATTTTGCCAAGATTCTCAAATTGCATTTCGCCACCGACAAGTCGCAAGGGGGCTTGGCGAGCCTTTTGGGCGTGAATCCCTTCTTTGTGAAAGACTACCAGTTGGCTGCCCGCAACTATCCGCCTGGAGCCTGCATCCGCTGCATCTCCATCCTCCGCGAGTTCGACATGAAGTCGAAGGGTTACGACAACGGCGAAGTGAGCGAGAAGGATTTGTATAGAGAGATGATTTTCAAATTAATGCATTAAGGTTATGCGCATTGTAGCACAACGGGTAACCCACGCTTCCGTCACCATTGACGGCATGGTGAAGTCTGAAATCGGGCTTGGAATGTTGATTCTGCTCGGCATTGAGGAAGCCGACACGCAAGAGGACGTGGATTGGCTTTGCCAAAAACTCACCAAGCTTCGCATTTTCAGCGACGAGAGCGATGCCATGAACCTCGACATCAACCAAGTGGAAGGCGCTTTCCTCGTGGTGAGCCAGTTCACCCTCCACGCCTTGACCAAAAAAGGCAACCGCCCAAGTTTCATCCGTGCTGCCCGCCCCGAGGTGGCCATACCATTATATGAACGGTTCTTGAAACGCCTTGCCGAAATCTCAGGCCGCCCAGTGCAAAGTGGTGAATTTGGTGCGATGATGGCCGTGGAATTGCTTAATGATGGGCCTGTGACAATAATTATGGATTCCAAAAATCGGGAGTAATTGCGGTGTTACGCCACCCCAGCCGCATCAGCGGTTCATTGCATTGGCCGCCATGGTGTGACAAATTACATGGCGGAGTTTCTGGAAAGCATGAATACGAAAATGGGAGGGGGAATAGAAACTTAATCCCGCTTCCCGTCCAAAGTGTCCACGATGCTGCCAATCAGGTTGTAAGCCCCGTCGTACACGTCCTTTAGCGTGGCGTCGAGCATGTAGGCCGGCGTGGTGAACACCAACTCGGCGTTGTCGGCGCACACGTCGCCGTTTTCGGTTTGGATGTGGTTGGCGCCCCATTTCCTCACATTGTCGGCGTCGGGTGTGCCTTCGTTGCCCAAGGTGACGCACACGTCCGGAATCAGCTTGGCGAACATCACCGGCGCGATGCACATTCCGCCAATGGGTTTCTTGGCCTCGTGCATCTCGAGAATGGCGCGCGCCACGTCGGGCTGCACTTCCATGTCGGCACCTTTGTAGGCATAGTCGCAGAGGTTTTTGGCCACGCCGTAGCCGCCGCTAAACAGCAGCGCGTCAAAGTCTTCGGCCTTGAACTCCTCGATGGGACGGACGTTGCTTCGGGCCAAGCGTGCGGCTTCGGTCAAAACGTTGCGCTTTTCATCGGTCTGCTTGTCGGTCAAGTGATTGACGACCTCCGTTTGCGGACGGTTGGGCGCAAAGCATTGGTATTCACAATGGTGCTGCTCGATGGAGAGCAAAAGGGTGATGGCTTCGTTGATTTCGCTGCCGTCTTTCCGACCGCAGCCTGCCAAGATGACTGCAAATTTTTTCATGGTGTTGTGTGTTTGATTTCTTCTTTGAATCGACAAAGATAAGCATAATTTCGTTCCCGACAGCGGGAAAATCATTACCTTTGCCGCAAATATCGACATCATGGAAGAAAAAGACCTCCCGCGCACCGAATTGGACGAACTCGGCGAGTTCGGCCTCATAGACCAACTGACTGCTGATTTTCCCTTGCGCAACGCCTCCTCGTTGAAGGGCGTCGGCGACGATGCCGCCGTCATCAACCACGAAGGGATGCGCACCCTCGTTTCGGTCGATATGCTCATCGAAGGCATCCATTTCGACCTGACCTATTGCCCCTTGAAGCACCTCGGCTACAAGGCCGCCGTTAGCAATTTTTCCGACATCTACGCCATGAACGGAACGCCTACGCAGATTGTGGTCGGCCTCGGCGTGTCGAACCGTTTCTCCGTCGAGGCGCTTGACGAGCTGTATGCCGGCATCCGCTTGGCTTGCGAGCGTTACAACGTCGATATGGTCGGCGGCGACACCACCAGCAGCAAGACGGGCCTCGTCATCTCCATCACCGTCATCGGCATGGCCAAGGACGAGGACATCGTCTATCGAAGCGGCGCGAAGAAGAACGACCTGCTTTGCGTGAGCGGCGACTTGGGCGGGGCTTACATCGGCCTGCTCATCCTTGAGCGCGAGAAGGTGGAGTTCCTCTCCAATCCTAACATGCAGCCACAATTGAAGGGCTTGGAGTATGTGCTCGAACGCCAACTGAAACCCGAAGCCCGCAAGGACATTGTCGAGCAACTGAAAACGCTGGGCATCAAGCCAACCTCGATGATTGACATTTCCGACGGCTTGGCTTCGGAAATCTTGCATCTCTGCAAGGAATCCAAGGTGGGTTGCCAGCTTTATGAGGAGAAAATTCCGCTTGACCCTTCAACGGATAGGCTGTCGAAAGAGTTCCAAATCGTGCCCTCGTCAAACCTTGTCGGCGGATGTGACGGTGATTGGCTACATAACTGACAATGAGGGTGTTGCAGAGATGATAACGCCCGACAACCATGTCATCCCGATTAAGGCGCAAGGCTGGGACCACATGCGGAAAGATGAATGAACTACCCGAAATAGTGAAACAAAAGCTCGCCGCGCTGCCCAACAAGCCCGGCGTGTATCGCTATTTCGACCAAAAAGGCGAACTGATTTACGTCGGCAAGGCAAAGAACCTGAAACGCCGCGTCAGCAGCTATTTTAATAAGGAGCAAACGGGTAAGACGCGCGTCTTGGTTAGCAAAATTGCCGACCTCGAATATAGCATAGTCGATTCAGAATCAGAGGCTTTGCTGCTCGAAAACACAATGATAAAGCAGTTCAAGCCGCGCTACAACATCATGCTCAAGGACGACAAGACCTACCCGTGGATTTGCATCAAAAAAGAAGCCTTTCCGCGTGTCTTCTTGACGCGAAAGAAAGTCAGCGACGGATCGGACTATTTCGGCCCTTATCCCTCGGTGCGCACGGCGCACATCCTTTTGGATTTGCTCTCGCAGGCCTACAAAATCCGCTCATGCCGCACACCTTTGACGGAACTCGGCGTGGAAAAAAAGAAATACAAGGTCTGCCTCGACTACCACATCCACAAGTGCAACGCGCCTTGCGAAGGCCTGGTTTCCAAGGCCGACTACAACGCCATGATTGCCGAAATCCGCGAAATCATCAAGGGCAACATGGGCGTAGTGCTTCGCGAATTGAAGGCGCAAATGATGGACCACGCCTCGCGCATGGAGTTTGAGGAAGCCCAAGAAATCAAGGTGAAATATGATCTTTTGGAGGAATACCGCAGCCGCTCGACGGTGGTCAGCCAGTCGATTCACGATGTGGAGGTGTATTCCTTCGTGGACGGCGGCGAGGCGTTCTATGTCAATACCATGAAGGTGAAGGACGGCGCGGTGGTGCAAAGCCATTCTTTCGAGATGAAACGTCGCTTGGAGGAGACCGCCGAGGAGGTCTTGCTTTTGGCTGTCACCGACTTGCGGCAGCAGTTTGGCGACCATGCGCCCGAAATCATCGTCCCGATGAAGCTGGACTACGCTTTGGGCAACGTCGAAGTGACCGTCCCGCAGCGTGGCGACAAGCTGAAACTCTTGGAGCTTTCGCGCCGCAACGCCGTGCAATACAAAATCGACTTGGAGAAACAACGCTCCTTGGTCGATCCCGAGCGGCACCAAAAGCGCGTGTTGAACAAGTTGAAGGACGAGTTGCATCTGCCTGCTGTGCCCGAGGTCATCGAGTGCTTCGACAACTCCAACTTCCAAGGCGACTATGCCGTGGCGGGCATGGTGCAGTTTGTGAACGGCAAGCCCAACAAGGCTGGCTACCGCCATTTCAACATCAAGACGGTGGAAGGCCCCGACGACTACGCCTCGATGAAGGAAGTGGTGCGCCGACGCTATTCCCGTTTGATAGAGGAAAACAAGCCTTTGCCCAATCTCATCATCACCGACGGCGGCAAGGGGCAGATGGAAGTGGTGCGGCAAGTCATTGAGGATGAGTTGCACGTCAGCATCCCCATTGCAGGCTTGGCCAAGGACGACCGTCATCGCACGAGCGAGCTGCTCTTTGGCTTCCCGCCGCGTGTGGTCGGCATCAAGCCCGATTCGGACATCTTCCGTCTATTGGCGCACATTCAGGAGGAGGTGCACCGTTTCGCCATCACCTTCCATCGCAAGAAGTTTGAGAAGGGTTTCATGCACTCCGAGCTGGCCGACATCAAGGGGATAGGGAAGAAGACCGCCGAGAAATTGCTGCTCGAACTGAAATCCGTCAAAAGCATCAAGGAGGCTACGTTGGAGCGGCTTTCGGAAATCGTTGGGTCGGCGAAGGCTGAGGTAGTTTATAAGCATTTTCATCAGTAACGAGATTCCACTTTGTGGAATGGAGTAATGTTCGACGTTAAAGGGCGGCGGTTTGACGGGTCGATTATCTGAAACGTTACTTGCCGCCGCATTATATAAAATGCAGCAATTCCATTCCCGAAGGGAATCTAAACAAAAAAAGCCAGCATGACGCTGGCTTTTTTCAGTTCTTGACTCGTGTCTCAGGCTTATTGCAGCTTGAAGTTCACAGGGATTTGGTACGACACGCGCACGGCCTTACCGCGCTGCTTGCCGGGCTTCCACTTGGGCAGACCCTTGATGACGCGCATGGCCTCTTCGTCGCAGCCGCCGCCGATGCCACGGAGCAGCTTCACGTTGGAGATGGAGCCGTCGGGTTCAACAACGAAGCCCACGAACACACGGCCTTGGATGCCGCTTTCACGGGCAATCTGGGGATACTTGATGTTCTTCGCGATGTGTTCCATCAATTTCATTTCGCCGCCGGGGAAGGCAGGCATCTCTTCCACGATTTGGAAGATTTCCTGTTCCACGACTTCCTCTTCTTCGACTTCGGGAGCAGTGTACTCCTCGATGATTTCGTTCTGCTCGACTTCAGCGTTGATTTCGATGTCTTCCACTTCAACGTCGTCTTCCACGATTTCGAGTTGTGTGGTTTGCTTGGGCATCTCAACAGGCTGGGGCTTTTGTTCTTCTTGCTTGGTGATTTCGACCATTTCTTCCTCCACATTCTCGACGGCGCGGAGCAAATTCGGGTCGATTTCGCGCTTGTCGTAGCTCTTGTGTTCGAAGGCTAACCAAGCGACAAACAAGCTGATGATGAGACCTATCTGCATGAACATCAGCTTCTTGTTCTCAAGATTGGCTTTAGGTGATTTTTTCTCTTCCATGGTTATGTCTGTTTTTAGATTACTTTCGAATTGACGTTGCGAAAGTAGTAATTATTTGCATATAAAACGCAACGAAATCGAATTTTATTTTTTTTGCCCGAAAAAAAAGTGGAAGACAAGCAGTCCGACGAGTGTTCCGATGGCATCGGCGAGGAAGTCGAACCAGTCGCCGGTGCGTTTCGGGACGATGGTTTCCTGCATGATTTCGGTGAGTGCGCCGTATCCGATGCCGATGACGGCGGCCCATTGGAAAGCCTTGTGTCGGTAGGCCTTGTTGCCGTCGCGGAACTGATGCCTGTAGCCCCAGATGCAGAGGAAGGCAAACACGGCGTACATGATGGCATGTGTCACTTTGTCAAGCCCGACGATGGGCTTGACGCGGGGAAAAACAGAACCCGGAAGTCCTGTCAGAACCAGAATCACGATTCCGCACAGGATTCCCGGGATGCTTTTAGAAGTGAGTTTTTCGATCAGCGACCTCATCAGCCGATTTTTGCTTCGTATGCGGCGGCGTCCATGAGGGCGTCAACCTCGGAGGGGTCGTTCACCTTGATCTTGATAATCCAGGCTTCGCCGTAGGGGTCGGTGTTGACGAGCTTGGCGTTTTCTTCGTCGGCCAGGGCTTCGTTCACTTCAAGGATTTCGCCTCCGACGGGCATGAGCAGTTCGGCGGTGGTCTTCACGGCTTCGATGGCGCCGAATTCCTCTTGCGCGTTGAGGGTTTCGCCGACGAGGTCGGGATCGACGTCAACAAAGGTGATGTCGCCAAGCTCGTGTTGGGCGTAGTCGGTGATGCCGACGTATGCGGTTTCGCCTTCAAGGCGGATCCACTCGTCGTCGTTGGTGTACTTCAGATTTGCAGGAATATTCATTTCTTGTATGATTTAATTAGGTTGTTAAATTGGCTGCGAAATTACGTATTTTAGTTGCTCCCTCGTCATTTTTTGGAAAAAATTTATTGTGCGAGGCTGAACCTCAGGGTGACTCCGCCGAAGGTGGTCGAAGTCTTGAAGGTGTTTGACGTGAACGGGTCGCTCATGTCGTGCTTGAAGAAGGCTTGCGCGCTCAGGCGTTGGCTGAAAGTGTAGTCGGCGGTCAGGTAGAAGTTGATTTTGTTTTGGCCTGCCGACACTTGGTTGTTGTTCTCGTCGATGCGGCGCAGCACGGTTTTGTCGCGCTTGAAGCCAATGTCGAGTTTCAAGACGAGGTCGTTCTTCACGGTGGTGGTGCCGCCCTTGCCCGAAACCGACACCACGTTGAAGGAGAGGTTCTTGATGCGGTAGCC
>ONVP01000278.1 GCA_900321315.1 uncultured Bacteroidales bacterium | reverse complement strand
CGTCACGCCGAACTCGGTGCTGATTTCGGTGAGTCGGTTTTTCAGCGAGTCGATGTTGCGCTGTTTTTCGGTCAGCTGCCTTTCGTACATGGCCACCACTTCGCCCACTTTGCGGGTGTGGAGGTCGTGCACCTTCAAGTCGTAGAAGTTGAGGATGTCGCGGGCGATGTCGCAGGCCACAAACGGATCCTTGTCCATAACGGTGATGGAAACAGCTTCGTAAGGCGTTTTGCTGATTTTGATCTTGCTGCGATACTCGTTGAGCATGTAGGTCTTGGCGAACTTGTCGTTCTTGTTGATTTTGTAGTCCGACCAAAGATCGTACTTCTCCACGATGGAGTCCATAATAGACTGTGAGTTAATGATTTGCAGCATTTGCTCGGTTTCGCTTTCATCCGAATAGGGGCTGATGTTGGCGGGATAGGCCACGGCTTCCGATTTGTAGAGCGGCGTGATGAACATGGAGCTTGAGAAGATGGCTCCGCAAAGGGCTGCGGCAATGGTGATGATGATGATGTGCCACTTCCATTTCAGGATGAGTTGCACCAACGAAAGGTTGTTGAAGTTGTTATCCATGATTTGTTTGTTTATTATCGGAGTATTGTGGATTTCTGTTGGTTTTATGCGTAAGTCATTCTTTTTCAGGATGTTTTCCTTTGTTTTTCGTGGCCGATTCCTTTTCGGCCTCGCGCCGAAAAAAGTCTTTCGATTGGTTATAGGCCACGATGCAGAGGATGAGCAGCAGGAAGGTGCTTAACACGGTGATAATCACGATGATCCAGCGCACAGGATAGCTTTTTCGCTCGGCTTGGAAGGCGGAGGTGACCACGAACTTGCGCGGTACGTCCTGCGTGGCATCCATCTTGGCTTCCTCGTATTTCGACTTCACTAACGAAAGCTGGAGGCGGTCGTTGTCCAAGCGCTCGTTGATGGCGTAGGAAGCGCCGCCGTATTCGGCTAAGATGTCCAATTGCTCTTGTATGTTCTTGATTCCTTGCGTGTTGCTTTTTCCGAGTTCTACGGCCAATTGGCGGCTGAGCATTTCCACTTGCGATTCGTAGTCGAACACACCGAGCTTGCGCAAGGTGTTGAGCGAGTCTTCCAACTGGTGCATCTCGTCCCAAAGCGTGTTGTATTCCTCGTCCACCAGGCGGAAAGCCTTCACCGCAACTTCCTTTTGGATTTGGTTCATTGTGCTGTCGTATATTTCGGCGATGTCGTTGGCCATTTGTGCCGAAAGTTTGGCATCCGAGTCCAAAACGGTGATTTTCACTGCGTTGTATTCCGTGCGGCGGAACTTGATGCGGCTGTCGTAAAGTTTGTTGAGTTTCGTCATGGGATATTTCCCGTCGGGCTTGATTTCGTAGTGCTCCATCAGGTTGAAGCGGCTGATGACCTTGTCGCGCACGCGGTTCGAGTTGAGCACTTGCAGCATTTGTTCGGTCTGCTCGTCCTCGCCGAAGTTCATTATATCCTTGTCCGATTGGTAAGTGGTGCTAATCAGCACTTTGGAGGTAGAGTTGCTGGAAGTGGGGTAGATGATGGTCGTTGATTTATAGAGCGGAGTGATGAACAATGGTGAACTGAAAATCACGGCCAGCACCGCAGCGGCAGCCAAAATGATGAGCAAGGGCTTGCGGTATTCTACAATGAGCTTGCACAAGTATTTGGAACTGTATGGGTTACGTTGTTGTTCGTTCATGGTTTTGTGTGAAATAAGTCGCCAAAAATAGGGATTTCTCTTGAATTGGCAATGAAAAAAGTCAAATCACGGCTTTTTTTCCTTTGGGACTACAAGGCCGACGATTTCCTTGAGGCGGAGCAGCCGGGTGGCGAAAATGGCTCCGCAATTAACCGCAAAGGCGATGGAAAAGCCGATCATCCAATTGATATGCAGTTGCTTGATGAGGAATGTGACCACAACTACGGTGGCAAGGAAAATGAGAATGTGAAGCCAATAGTGCCCTCGAATCTCCAATTTCAGGATGCGTTTGGCGAGCAGGTATTGCAAGAAAGCCGTCACGGTTTGGACGCAGAGGCTGGTGCAAGCCGCTCCGACCGCCTTGAATCGCGGTATGACGAGGAGGTTCAACAAGATATTGATGACGACACCTGCTGCCGCAACGAGGTTGAGGTGCTTCAGGCTGCCGTTGGCGGTGAGAAGGGTTCCGAAAACGTAAGTCGTTGAAAGACAGAAGAAACTGCCCATCAATAATGGGAATACGTTGGCGTATTGCCCGATGCGCATAAGGTAGGCCACTTCGGTTTCGGCTTCCTCGGGGCGATACATCATCTGCATGATTTCCTGACGGTAGAACACGCACATAATCAGCACGATGCCCGCCATGGCCACGATGACGTTGAACGAAGTCTTGACCAAATTGTTGAGTTCCAGTTTGTTTTTCAGCGTGGCGGCAAACATGGGCAACAGCATGATAGCGAACAAGTTGGAGATGTTGTTGCCTGCGTCGAAGAGGCGGTAGGCGCGACTATAAACGCCGGCTTGCGTGCCTTGGTCGTCCAAAAGGCGCTCCAGCAAAACGGGTTCGATGCGGCTATACACGCTCATCAGCAAAACGAGGAGGGCGAAGGGCAGGCTCTGTCGCAATATCTCCTTGAAAAACTGGAAGTTGATTTTGAAACTGAGGCTTTCGACATGGCGCAAGACGATGGCCAAAGCGAGGAGTAAAGTGCAGATATAGGCCAAGGTTTGGGCTTGTAGGAACCAAATGACGTTGAACTTTTCCCTCGGAAACCAACCGCTCCAAAGCATGAGGCACATCATGAGGATGGCCAAGACGCGGTCGAAGACGCTCAAAATACTGTCTTGCTTGAACAGTAGCAGGCCTTGGATGTTCGACCTCAGATAAAGGATGAACGAGAGCAGGATTTGGTTCAGTCCGCACCAGCATAACAGCTTGAGTTTCAGGCCTTCGTTGTAGCCGACAAAATAGCCCACGACAAAAATGACGACGGCGTAAAGTAGCCCAAGCAGTAGCTTGATTTCGGTGAGGCCTCCGAATTGTTTCGAAAGGTTTTTCGGGTCTTGCGCGACGGCGCGGCTATTGAAGTTGGTGATGCCGAGGTCGAGCAATATATAAAATAGGTAAGAGAAGTTGAAGATGGCCTGATAGGTGCCATAGGAGGCGTCGCCAAGGATGTTTGCCACCTCGCGGTCGATGCCGAGAATCCAGAACGGCTTCACCAACAAGTTGAGGAACAGTAGGAAAATGATATTTTTTATGAAG
>ONVP01000175.1 GCA_900321315.1 uncultured Bacteroidales bacterium | reverse complement strand
TGCCTGCGTTTCAACGACTTCGCAGGGAAAGTCAGTGTGTTGGAGGAACTTGAACATAAGTACGAGCTGACTTTCGGCATCCGGCCTTCAGAACCCGAAAAGCTTTATGCCAAACTGGACGAATTGCTTGCCATGCCCGATTTGCGCGAGACTTTCCAACAAAGGCGGCAAAAGATGCTCTCCGAGAAAATCGATGTGGCGGCGTTTTTCACTTGGTTCATCGAGAACTATCCCGAAAGCCGCAAAATTATGCGCGAGAATCCCGATTACCAGTTGAAATTCAAGTGATTATTTGAAAAATAATTCCTTATGCAATTCGAAATACAAGAACCGAGAACCATCCCGTTTTACGGCGGCGAAAAGAAATTGGGCGAAGCCGTGAAAAGTGCTGGCGCAAGGCGCAATATGAGTCCTTTGCGCTTCGCTTTCAGGAAGATAAAAAACATTGTCTTGGCGCGTTTGTCCTACCATTGTCCGCTCAACAGTTGGCGGGTGAAGATGAACCGCTGGCGCGGGGTGCATATTGGCAAAAATGTGTATATCGGTATGTACTGCGTCATCGACAACGCTTATCCCGAGTACGTTTACATTGAGGACAACGTGTCGCTCGCGGGCGAGGTGACGGTCATTGCGCACATGAACCCCTATCCGCATTTTGAGGGTGTCATCGAGCCGAAAGTGGCTCCGGTGGTCATCCGCAAAGGCGCATGGATAGGCGTGAAAAGCGTGGTGCTCTGCGGCGCGGAAGTAGGGGAGTACGCCATCGTTTCCGCAGGGTCGGTGGTGGAGAAGAAGGTGAGTCCGTGTACGATAGTCGCCGGAAACCCCGCACACAAGAAAGTTGATTTTTCTACGTTAATGAAAGACAAATTGAACCAAGAATGAAAACAGCATTGATATTTCCGGGGCAAGGTTGCCAAAAGGAAGGCATGGGAAAAGAGCTTTATGAGGCTTTTCCCGAAGCCAAGCAATTGTTTGAGCGCGCCAACGACTTCTTTGGCCGCCGCATCACCGATGTGATGTTTCACGGCACCGAGCTTGAGTTGATGGAGACCAAAAACACGCAACCCGCCGTCTTTATTTATGAGGTTGCCGCTGCCATGACACAGAAAAACGTCGTCCCCGATGTGGTGGCTGGCCATTCGCTTGGCGAGTTTGCAGCCCTCGTGGTGAGTGGTTGCTTGAGCTTTGAGGATGGCCTTAACTTGGTGCATCACAGGGCGTTGTTCGGGCAAAAGGCCTGCGAGAAAACGCCTACCGCGATGGGAGCTGTCATCGGAATGTCGGACGAATATGTCGAAAAACGCCTCAAGGAGATTTGGGACGAGACGGGCGAGCCGGTGTATTTCGCCAACTACAACGGTCCAGGTCAAGTGGTGATTACAGGCAGTCTGAACGGCATCCGCACCACGCTGAAACGCCTGAAAGCGGAAGGCGCGAAAAAGGCCGTTTTGCTCGGCATTGGCGGGTCGTTCCATTCGCCCTACATGAATGAGGCGCGTGAGGAATTGGGCGAAATCATTGAAAAAACGACCTTCAATGTGCCGAAATGTCCGATTTACCAGTGTGTGGACGGCAAACCGCACACAAATCCTGACGAACTGAAAACCAACCTGATAGAGCATATCACGCATCCTGTTTTGTGGACAACAATGGTGCGTAACATGCACGCCGACGAGGTTGGCACGTATTTTGAAGTCGGCACGGACGATACACTCCAAAAAATCGTGGCGCGCATGTGCCCCGAAAGCGAGGTGCGTTCCATCTGGGAAGTTGAAGATTATAAACCATTAAATATTTTGCAATTATGACTTTAGATCAATTCGTACAGCAATTTGCGGAGCAATTTGACGAGACTCCTGCCAACCAGTTCACCCCTGCCACCGACTACAAATCCTTGGAGGAATGGGGCTCATTGACCACGCTTGGCGTCATCACGATGGTGGATGCCGAGATGGGGAAACGCATCACCGGCTCCAACTTGCTGGCTTGCACCACGATTGAGGAACTTTACAACTTTATCCAAAGGGTTTGATGAAAAGCCGTTTCTCGCTGGAAGGGAAGACCCTTCTCGTGACGGGCGCTTCGTCGGGCATTGGGCGATGCGTGGCGGTGGAGTGTGCCAAAATGGGCGCAAGACTCGTCATCAACGGGCGCAACCAAGAACGCCTGAACCAAACGCTTTCCATGCTTGAAGGCACTGGCCATCAAGCCATTGCCGCCGACCTGTCTGACCATGAGGCCGTCAGCGCGATGGTGGACCAGCTGCCGCAATTGGACGGCGTTTCGCACAATGCGGGCGTGACGAGCATCGGCATGATCAAGTTCATCAAGGCGGACGATTGGCAAGCACTTTCGCAAAACAATGTGTTTTCGGCCATTTGGCTCACGCGATGCCTCGTTGCCAAAAAGAAGCTCAACAAGCCAGCTTCCGTTGTGTTCACCTCGTCCATTTCGGGCAACGATAGCGTGCGCCACGGCGAAGCCTTGTATGCCGCCACCAAAAGCGCCCTCAGCGGTTTCGCGAAGGCGGCGGCCCTGGACTTGGCTCCGCAAGGCATCCGCGTGAACTGCGTGCATCCTGGAATGATAGAAACGGAATTGTTTCATTCCTCGCAAGACGCTCTGACACAAGACCTTGACGAGATGAAGAAACTCTTCCCGCTGAAGCGTTTTGGCAACCCCGAAGACGTGGCCGACGGCATCATCTACCTGCTCTCCGACACCTCCTCGTGGGTGACGGGAACTGAACTGAAAATCGACGGTGGTTATACCCTAATATGACGCGAGACGGCGAGACTTCGGGACGCGAGATGTTGGAATAGTCCCGTGTCCCGAGTCTGAAAGTCCCGTGTCAAAAATTTTACGACCATGAAAGCATTCATCAAAGCCTTGGCCTACACTTTGCCTGAAAAAGTGCTGACTAATGCCGACCTCGCCTTGGAGTTTCCCGAGTGGAATGAGGAGAAAATCATGAAGAAATTAGGCATCGCCGAACGACATGTGGTGGCCGACGACGAAACGGCTTCCGACCTTGCCGTGACCGCTGCCGAAAAACTATTTGCTGAAAACAAAATCAATCGCGAAACGGTTGATTATCTGATATTTTGCACCCAAAGTCCGGATTATGTGCTGCCCACCACGGCTTGCTTGATTCAGCAAAGGTTGGGCTTGGGCAACCACATCGGCGCCATCGATGTGAACTTGGGCTGCTCGGGCTGGATTTTCGGGCTTTCCTTGGCCAAAGGATTGGTGCTTGGCGGAATGGCGAAAAACGTGCTGTTGCTTACGGCCGAAACCTATTCCAAACACCTGCATCCCCGCGACAAAGGCAACCGCACCATCTTCGGCGACGGCGCGGCGGCGACTTTGGTTGGCAGCGAGGGCATCGCCGAAATCGGGAACTTCAGTTTTGGGACCGACGGCAACGGTGCCGAAAACCTGATTGTGAAGACCGGCGGCGCGCGCCAAAGAACGAAACTCGATGATTTACAGTTTGATAACTTTGGCAATCCGAAATCGTCGGACTATATTTACATGAATGGTGCCGAGATTCTGAACTACACCCTCGACCGCATTCCGGGACTGATAGGCGAGGTGTTGCAAAAGAACGACTGCGCCTTGGAAGACATTGATTTGCACGTCTATCATCAAGCCAACAAATACATAGCCAACTTGCAGCGTGTGAAGATGAAAATCGAGCCGGAGAAGTATTATTGCTGCTTTGAACGCATGGGCAACACGGTTTCGTCCACCATCCCGATTGCGCTAAAGGAAGCCTTGAACGATGGCTCCATCAAGGCCGGACACAAAGTGCTCTCCGTGGCACAAGGTTTAGGCTACTCATGGGGCGGCGTGATGCTGCGATTCTGAATCGTAAACCATTGAATTTCATGTCAAAAGAAAGAATCTGCCTCATCACCAACGACGTGGAAACCACGTCGATTCTGAACCACAAGTTGCGCGACAAGACGGGAGAGTATGTGCTCAACCAAGGAATGCCGCGGCTGCTGGATTTGTATGCGAAATATGGTGTTCGGGCAACGTTTTTCTTTACCGGGCATATCGCCAAATTGTATCCCAATGTGGTGAAAATGGCTCACGATCGCGGCCATGAGGTTGGTTCCCATGGACTTACACATGAGGTGAGCAAAGCTTTCGACGTGATGCCGCCTGAGGAGCAGCTTTTGCACTTGAAACAATCCAAACAGATTTTGGAGGACATCATCGGCGAGGAAGTCGTATCGTTTCGCGCTCCGGCGGCAAGGGTAGATAAAGCCTTTCCAAAAGTATTGCAAAAAGCTGGTTTCAAGGTAGATAGCTCGGTTTCTTCGCAGCGCATGGACATGATGTTCTCGTTTGGTGCGCTGAAAAAACTGAATTGGCTCATCGCGCCGCGAAAGGCTTATTTCACGCAACCTGACAATATTTTCCGCAAAGGCGATTCAGGAGTTTTGGAAGCTCCTATTTCGGCAATGGTTTTCCCTTACATCGGCACATTCATGCGCATCGCGCCGATGTTTAACCGGCTCACATGCAATGTGTTATATTGGGAAACGCTGTGCAACGGACGGCAGTTTGTATTCCTCACACATCCCAACGAGTTTATTGACGAGGACAAGGAAACCGACGAAATCGAGCGCCGCGCCAAAAACTACATCGCTTATCTTCTGGGTGATGTGCTTCGCCACAAGCTGAAAGTCAAGAATTTGGGCGAGAAAGCCTTGCCGATTTACGAGCGCGAGCTGGCGTTTTTCAAAAACAAAGAATTTGAATTTCTGACCTGCAAGGATTTGTTGGCCAAAAAGAATTGATTATGCGCGACTTTACCTTGAAATCCTACCGCTCCCTGTTGGAAGCTTTTCAAGCGTCGGGCTATCGTTTCCAGACGTTTGAGGAGTTCATGGAGAATCCCGCTGAGGGAAA
>ONVP01000168.1 GCA_900321315.1 uncultured Bacteroidales bacterium | reverse complement strand
AGCGGCCTCATCGACTTCGAGAGCCACACGCTCTCGCATCCAGAGCTCGACAAGATCCCGTCTGACCAGGTACAGCACCAGCTCACGGACTCCAAGAAAGCCCTTGAATGGCGCCTGAATAAACCCATCAAATTCATCGACTTAAGGAACAAGGAATGAGCAATTTCGACGACATCAGACCCTACAACGCGGACGAGATTCCCGCCGCAACCCAACGCATGGCCGACAGCGAAGTGATTCCTGCCATCGCGCAATATCTCGGTGTGCCCACCGACGCGCTTCGCAACCGCATCAGAAGCATTAAAACCTTGAAAGAGTTTCAGTTAGACCTGTTGAAAGAAGTGTTTGAAACCCTTCTTGAAAAGACCACCACGCGCTTCGACTGGTCGGGATTGGAGAACATCAACGAGAAGAAGCCTTACCTTTTCGTGTCGAACCACCGCGACATTGTGATGGATGCCATGATGCTTCAATACATCCTCAACGAGGCTGGACAAAACACCTGCCAAATCACTTTCGGCAGCAATCTGATGTCGCACCCCTTCGTCGTTGATTTCGGCAAGCTGAACAAAATGTTCCGTACCGAGCGCGGAGGAACACCTAAGGAGTTCTACAACAGCATGTTGCACATGTCAGAATACATGCGCCATGTCATCACGGAGGAGCATGAATCGGTGTGGATTGCCCAGCGCAACGGACGCACCAAAAACGGCATCGATGCCACCGACCCGGCCATTATCAAGATGTTCGGGATGAGCCGCCGCGACGACCGCGTACGCTCGTTGGCCGAGCTGAACATCGTGCCCGTGGCGGTGTCCTACGAATGGGAGTCGTGCGACAAGTTGAAGACTTTGGAACTGTATCTGACCAGGAAAAACGGCCATTACGAGAAGCAGCCAAACGAAGACCTCAACAGCATCCTGACGGGCATCATGCAGCCCAAGGGTCATGTGCACATCCACATCTGCCCCGTGGTGAGCCAAGCCGACCTGAACGCCTTGGACGATTACCCTTCGGGCGAATTCCACAAGCGCGTGGCCCGTCTGATGGACAGCCGGATCAATCCTAATTTCTATCTCCATCCCAACAATTTCATCGCCTACGACCTGCTCAACCACACCGCGACCTTCGCCGACCGTTACACCGTCGGGCAAAAAGCAGCGTTCATGGAATATATGGGCTGGATGGACGATTATCCCGATATGGACCGCGCCGCGTTGGAGGAAATCTTCTTTGGAATTTACGCCAACCCGGTGGCACGTCAGGATAATTTTTCCCCAAAAAACACTTGATTTTGCACGATTTTTGTAATGAAAACGGATTATTAACCATAAAATTTGTTCGTCATGAAAAGACTATTGTTATCATTGGTGCTTGTGGTTGCAAGTTTGGCAGCCATGGCACAAGGAAACGGCACATTGAACCAACAAGGTGAAATGGTGCGGAAAGACCACAACCTTTGCTTTTCGCAAGGCGTTGGAAACCAGATAATTCCTGATGCGGAATTGTTGCAGTTGCTGGGCGAGGAAGGCTTTGACAGCTATTGCAGCGGCAGACGACTCTACATGACCGGCAACGGCCTGAAAAACGGCGGATGGGCCGCGTTTGGAGGCGGATTAGGATTGTACACCTTGGGGCTGGCTTTTGTGGCCATTGAGGTGGGCAATCACACTTACATGGGATTGGATGGTGTCGGGGTGGCATTGATGGCAACAGGTGCGGTCTCTTTCGTTGCCGGCAACATACTCCTTCCCACGGGCTATGTGCTGCGCGGCGTGGCTTCCGGAAAAATCAGCAGAATTGCCGAGGGCTACAATTCAAGCCACGGGAAGCCAGTGTTTTCCTACAATCTTTCGCCTTCGGTCATGCGCTGCAATGCATCGCCCGAACAGGCCAATCTCGGCCTCGGCCTGACTTTCAGCCTCAATTTCTGATTTGGGCTGTTTTCAAAAGAAAGTCTTCCGCGCAAGGATAAATCACTATCTTTGCGCGGAATTTTTTCGCTATGGGATGCCATTTGAACATCGGTAAGGAATCGCGTTGCGCCGTCATCGGGCATGGAAGTTGGGCTACGGCTCTTGTCAAGGTGCTGACAATGAATGAATTGTCCGTTGGATGGTTTGTGCATAATCCCGAAGTGATCGAGTCGTTGCGGAACGAAGGGCGCAATTGCCGCTATCTCCCCGACATCGAATTCGACATGGATCGCATCGGCCTCTCCGACGACATAAACGTGGTTGTGGGCGCCGCCGAAATCCTCTTTTTGGTCACGCCGGCAGCCTATCTTAAGCGTTACCTTTCCGGCCTGACGGTGCCGCTTGGCGATAAGATGGTGGTTTCGGCCATCAAAGGCATCGTCCCCGACGAGAACCAATTCGTTACCGACTATCTGAAAAAGACCTACGGCCTTTCGGGTTCGCAGGTGTGCTTTGTTTGCGGCCCGACCCATGCCGAAGAAGTGGGCCACGGCAGGCTCACCTACCTGACCTTGGCCTGTCCCAACGTCGGCAAAGCCCGCATCGTGGGCGAAAAGCTGCAAACGCCGTTCCTCAACGTGAACTATGTGAAAGACATTGGCTTCTCGGAAAGGTCGGCGGTGCTGAAAAACATCTACGCCGTGATGGTGGGCATGGCCGTGGGCTTGGGCTACGGCGACAACTTCATCTCCGTCTTGGTGTCGAACTGCATCAAGGAGATGTTTTTCCTGCTCGATCCGCAAAGCGTCACCGACCTCACCAAGTTCAAGCCGTCCAACTTCTTTGGCGACCTTTTGGTGTCGTGCTATTCGAGCCACAGCCGCAACCGTCAGCTGGGCCTGCTCATCGGGCGCGGCAACACCGTGAAGACTGCCCTTAACGAGATGACCATGGTGGCCGAGGGCTACTATGCCTCGGCGATGATGCCGCACCTTTCGGCCGAGCAAAGGGCGCAGCTCCCCATCGCCGAAGCAGCCTACCAAGTGCTGCACCAAGGTGTGCAAGCCCGAAAGGCGATGAAAACCCTTGAAACGCTTCTAACGTAGCAGATAGTACAAGCCCACACAGGCTCCGATGCCGAGCAACACGGCCAAAATCACCCTGAGAGCCGAAACTGGTGCCTTGCCGCCCACCTTGCCCGTCTGCCCGTTGACGGCAAACTGGTACACTTTGTCCTTGAACTGGAACGACGAAATCCAAGCTGGAACGAGGATGTATTTGTAGGTGATGTTGCTGTAAATCGTTGAGAACCTGACGTTGCTCACACGGTTGCAGTTCCATACCGACTTGACGTGACTTTCGATGTGCGAACTCAGTTTCGACTTGATGGACTGTTGCGCTTTTTCCCAGCCTTCTTTCAGCCCTATTGAATAGCGCTCGGCGGCGAAACCGCACAGCACCTGCGGCGAGTAGGGCACCAGCTTGCTCAGCTTGAACGGCTCGCAGTCTTTCACGCCCGACTTTTCGTGCCGCTTGGAGGCCATCACCGTTTCGTCGTCGATGAACTCCTGATACACGCCGCTCACGAACTTCCAGTCGGTGACGGTTTCGTAGCTTCCGTCTTTCTTTTTCACCTTGCGGTCGTAGCCAGCCTGGGCCGTGAAGTTCGACGTGGTTTGCGTGTCGTAGGTCCAGTAGGGAAGATACACGCCTTGGAAGGCGTCGGGACGTGCGTTTTTCTTGGCTTTTTTCGGCGCGAACCATTTCTTTTTCAGCCATTTGCTGAAACTTTCGCCTGCTGTTTCCTTTGTTACGGAGAAAGGAACCACCGCACCCGGCGAAACCGAGTTGGCGTTGGCAGCCGGCATCACGCTCGTCGAGCCGCAGAAGGGGCAAACGGCGGAGGTTTCCAAGGCGTCGTATATCGTCACCGCGCCACAGTGCTTGCATTCCACCGACTTCTTCTCCTGGCCCCAGTCGAAGCTCTCCTTGTTGGCTTCGGCCTCGAAGTCAAGCTCGACAATGGCGTTCTCGTCGTCGGCCTTGGGCAACTCGCACGAGTAGCCGCAGTATTCGCAGTTCAGTTTTCCCGAAGCGGGGTCAAACTTGATGGTGGCGCCGCAATTGGGGCATTTTTTGTCGGTTTCTTTCACTGTGGTTTCCGACAAGATTTGTTCTTCCATTTTCTCGATAGGTTCAGACATGATGTTTTGTTTTTGTTTCGTTTGTGGGTGCAAAATTATATCTTCTTTGTCAAAATGTCAAGAAAATCCTTTATTTTTGCCGTCAAATTCAAACCTGCCATGAGAAACTACATCTCTGACGAAGACATATTCAACCAGGTCAAGGAAACCGTGATGCGCTATAGCACCAGCATAGACCTTGCCGCGTTCAACAAGAATATTATAGACCCATTCGATGCCAAGGCATATGGACGGACCATTGATGAGGTTATTGCTTCGGAGAGCATGCGTCAAATAGGTAAGTCGAATAATAATCACATCGGTTTTGATTATCAAAATTTCAACCATTATGAATAAAAAACCTTTATTTCTATTTCTTTCCCTCGCCTTGCTGATGCCTTTGGCCGCCTTCGCGCAAAGCATCACGGTGAGCGGCAAGGTCATTGCAGGCGACGATGGCATGAGCCTGCCAGGTGTCACCATCCAAGTGAAAGGCACCACCATCGGCACCGTGACCGACTTGGACGGCCTCTACAACCTCAATGCCGACAGCCAAGACGTGCTGGTTTTCAGCTACGTAGGCTACAAAACAAAAGAAGTCGCCATCAAGGGCAAAAACAAAATCAACGTCACCCTTGAAACCGACGCGCAGATGCTTGACGACGTGGTGGTCACCGCCCTCGGCATCAAGCGCCAGAAGCGCGAACTGGGCTACGCCACCGAGGAAATCGGTGGCGAGATGATTGCCAAGTCAGGCTCGGGCAGCGTCATCAGCGCCTTGAGCGGCCGCTCGGCGGGTGTGCAAATCATCAACCCCAACGGCGTGGACGGCGGCTCGTCGCGCATCACCATCCGCGGCAACAACAGCATTTTCGGCGACAACCAGCCGCTCATCGTGGTCGACGGCGTTCCGATGACCAACGAAGGCGGTGTGACCGACTGGAGCGGTGGCCGCGACTGGGGCACGGCACTCAACAACATCAACCAGGAGGACATTGAGAGCCTCGACATCCTGAAAGGCCCTACGGCGGCGGCACTCTACGGCTCG
>ONVP01000169.1 GCA_900321315.1 uncultured Bacteroidales bacterium | reverse complement strand
CAAGTTTCGCGCATCCCTACAGGATGCAAAAGATTGATATTCCGTGTTTCATCAAGCGTAAATCCCCATGGAAAGTTATTCCACCAGCAATTTCCGTGTCATGCCGCCCAATTTGACGAAATACAGGCCGCGATGCAAGGTCACGGTCGCGCTGCCACGGATTTCCCCAGCAATTACAGTTTGGCCAAGGACATTTGTAACGGTCAGGCTACCCGAACCTTCCACGGTAACACGGCCTTGGGCGGGGTTGGGATAAAGATGGAAAGCATTTTCAGCAAAGTCGTTAACACCTTGATTGACAACAACATTTCCGTTTAGCAATTCCAATCCGCCGCCAAAATTCCCGACAATCATTTCCAACGTCCCATCGCCGTTGAGGTCAGCTAAGGCAGGGGCAGAACGCAAGCCAAAACGGTTCACAAAAGCGCAAACATAGTCGCTCCAGCGGTCGGAGATGTCAGGGAAGATGTCGCCCATGTTGTTTGTTATTCCATTGAACAAGAACACTTTGCCCTGTTCGGAGCCGACAGACAACAACACTTCATCCTCCACCTTGAACAAGGTTGGGACACAGTAGCCGAAATAGGAGGCCGAATGGTCGCAAACGTTCACTCCGCCCCATGTGCGGCTTTCCAGCGTGAAAACGGTCTTGTTTCCTTGTTTATCTCCTTGATAATAAGTCAGTTGTCCGCTTGCATCGCCGACAACCAAGTCCAGCGTGCCGTCGCCATCCACATCGAACAAGCAGGGTGCCGATCCGTTTTTTTCAAAATGCAGAAAATCAGCGTCCAACAAGTTGAAATCGTCATCCAGTAGCAGCAGGTTTCCGTCTGCCGTTCCCACCAGCATCTCCAAATGTCCGTCGCCGTCCAAATCGCCGAAAGTGGGAATCAAGTTTGTCGTTTTCAAGGCTTTCAGTCCGCCGAAGTCGTTGTCAAAAAGTTGGAAAACCGGGTTTTGCCTTGTTCCGACGTTTTTGTACAGCCTCAGTTGTGCCGTGCGGCGTGTCTGCAAACTGCCATATATATAATAGGTGGAGTCCAAGTCGCCCACATTCCCAACGACCAAGTCCGTAAGGCCGTCGGCATCGACATCGGCGAAAACGGGAAATGCCCCCGTGCCCACGTCAATCATTTCCGCTTGCAGAAATGACTTTGTTTCAAGCTGAAAGTCAGGCGTTTGGTTTGTTCCACGATTCAGGTAGAGCCACACCGAGTTTTGTCCTTCGCAGGCCATCGGGTTGGGGTCGAAGGGGGAAACGAGCAGGTCGTCGATGCCGTCATTGTCGATGTCGGTGAAGAATGGCACGGGCATGGAGAACAAGCAGACTGGGTTGTTTTGCGGGAAGCCAGAGGTTTGGCTTGTCATAAGCGCGTTTTCGGGTGTGCCACCGTTTTTCAGGAAGATGAGGCTTGGGTAGTCCACGTCGGCGAGGAGCAGGTCGGGCAAGCCGTTTCCCGTCAGGTCGCGTACGGCGAAAGTGGCTCCGCGATGGCGGATGTCGTTTCCGCTCACTATCAGCGACTTGCCGAAGAGGCAGGTGTCAAGATACATCATGTTGTTTTCCTCGTTTTCGGCCACGCGCCCCCAACAGTAGTCGCTTTTCTCGAACACCAAGGAATCGGGGCAGCCGTGGCGTTCCATCGACAAATTAATGTGCTTCTCTATGAAAGTGCCGAGCACGCCGAAGGTGAGGATGTCTAAGTCGCCGTCGCCGTCGAGGTCGAGAATGGCGGGATAGTCGGCGTTGGTAGCGATGAGGTTCACCTCTCCCCCACCTTGCCACGAGGTCAGGTAGGGATAGGTAACCAATTCAAAGTCAATCTGTTCCGCTGAGACATTGCGATACACTTTCATTCCGGCCCAGCCCTGGGAGAAGGTGAAGATGTCGTCGCGCCCGTCTCCGTCGTAGTCGGCGAAGATGGCCCAGTCCGTGAGAATGGGGAAGTGTGTGGCATATTCAGGCGCGAAAACGTAGTTGGTTTCGCCCGTCGTGCCTTTGTTGAGGAAGCACAGGAGACGGTTGCCGTGGCGGTCGAAGGCGAGCAAGTCCTTTTTCCCGTCGCCGTCGAGGTCAATGCGTCCGAACTGGCAGGCGTTCAAGCCGCCCGCCCATGGGAAGGCCAAGGTTGTTTCGTTTCTTACCTGAAAGCTAATCGTTTGCTGCCCTTTTGCTACGCAGGGAAGCAGCAGAAGCAGCGTCGCTATGGCGGTTTTGGCCTTCATCATTCGGTGGCTTCGGGTTCCGTTTCCACATAGCTTGCGTCGAGGCAGAGCCGGAAGCCGCCGAAGGAGTTTTTCAGTTCGGGCAGGCGTTTGCCGCGCCATGCCACGCGGCACGACTTTTCGGGCAGCTGCCACGCGCCGCCCCTGATGGCCTGCATCTCGCCTTCCTTGCCGAGGCTCATGTTGCGTTGCTTGTCGTAGAACTTGTAAGTCGTTGAGCACCATTCCCATACGTTGCCGCTCATATCGTGGATGCCTAATTCGTTGCCGTTGCGTTTCTTCACTTTCTTGGTTTTTCGGGCGTTGCCGTTGTGCCAAGCCACGCGTTTGGCCTCGTCTCCGCCGCTGTAGATGTAGCCGCGAGAATGGTTGCCACCGCGTGCCGCGAACTCCCATTCCTCCTCGGTGGGCAGGCGGAAATGCATCCCCGTGAGGCTGTCGAGGACGCGCATAAACTCCTGAACTTCAAAGTAATTGACATTTGTGACAGGGCGTTTCGGGCATTTGTGCTTGCTGGGGTTGTAGCCCATCACGGCTTTCCAGAGCTTTTGTGTCACCTCGGTCTGGCCGATGTAGAAATCCTCGCGGAGGCTGACGTGATGCACTGGAGCCTCGTCCGACTGGGCGTGGCGGTCGTAATTGAACTCGGCGGTGTCAATGTGTTGTGCGCCCATCCAGAAGCTGCCCTTCTCGACGCGCACCATGTTGAAAGTCACGCCGTTGACGCGATAGGACGTGGGAGCCGGCAAGGTGTCTTGCGCCGAGAGCGGAAAGACGGCCATAGCGAGCAGGACTAGGAAAAGGAATGTCTTCTTCATTTGACTTGATTCGATTTTTGTGGCAAAGATAGTTCTTTTTTCTTTTCCCCCGAAAAAACATGTGAATGCAAGAGGTTTCCTATTTCCATACCGCATCGGGGGTCCGCTCAGCCCCGTAGGGGCGAAAGATACTAAGCAGACAGCGGAGCGCCAGCGGAACCCCTGCCGGAGAGAAAGAAATCCAGTACAAAATCAACAGGAAACCCAGAAAAAACTCAACCTCGACACCCCTAAAAAACAGAATCTTCAAACTTTGCACCTAATCTTTCCCTATTTTTGCTCTTGCTATTTGAACCTGCGAAAAATCATCTTGTTATTGACATGGCTTCCCGAATCCCGAAAAAACCGTATCTTTGCAGCCCGAATTCCCCAAGCAAAAGCTTCACCCTGCCAGTGAAGCCGTCACAAACAACTGAACAACTAAACTATGAAGCACAACAAAAAACTCATCGCCTTCGCAGCCCTGCTGCTTCTCGGCATAGCCTCGGTTCGTGCTCAAGTGTTCATCCCCTCGGAAGAGGAGTTCGAAAAGGGCAAACGTGCCACGAAACCCACCAGCGGCCCAATTGTGCCCTTCCAAAGCTCCGACATCGACCTAACACAAACACCAATGCCTCTCGTCAGCGGCTGGATGCTGCTGACGGCCTTGGGCGATACCAACCTGCTCGGCAAGCGAAAAAAAGAGAGTATATGACAACACCCAAGATTCTCATTATCGACGACCAAGCCCCCATACGGCGCGTGCTGCGCGACATCCTCGAAAACGAAGGCTACGCCGTGGAGGATGCCGGCTCGGGCATGGAGGCCCTGCAACTTGTCAAGGAACAGGACTTCGACGCGGTCTTCTGCGACATCAAGATGCCAGAGATGGACGGACTCGAAGTGCTGGAAGCGCTCCGCAAGGAATGCGACACGCCAGTCATCATGATCTCGGGCCACGGCACCATCGACACCGCCGTGGACGCCATCAAGAAAGGTGCCTTCGACTTCATCCAAAAGCCGCCCGACCTCAACCGCCTGCTCATCACCGTGCGCAACGCCCTCGACCGCAAAAGCCTCGCCACCGAGAACAAAGTGCTGAAAAAAGCCGTCAAGCTGCAAAGCCAGATGATTGGCGAATCCGCGCCCATGCTGGAAGTGAAAGACATGATCGAGAAAGTGGCGCCCACCAACGCCCGTGTGCTCATCACCGGCGAGAACGGCACCGGCAAGGAACTCGTGGCCCGACAACTGCACGAGTTCAGCCAAAGAAACCGCAACCCGTTCATAGAAGTGAACTGCGCCGCCATCCCCTCCGAACTTATCGAAAGCCAACTCTTCGGCCACGAGAAAGGAGCCTTCACCTCCGCCATCAAGCAGCGCAAAGGCGACTTCGAGCTGGCCGACGGCGGCACGCTCTTCCTCGACGAAATCGGCGACATGAGCCTCTCAGCTCAAGCCAAGGTGCTGCGTGCACTGCAAGAGAACAAGATTACCCGCGTGGGCGGTGAAAAGGAAATTCCCGTGGACGTGCGCATCCTTGCCGCCACCAACAAGAACCTGAAAGAGGAAATCGAGAAAGGCAACTTCCGCGAAGACCTTTACCACCGCCTAAGCGTCATCGTCATCCAAGTGCCGCCGCTGCGCGAGCGCAAGGACGACATCCCGCTGCTGGTGGAACGTTTCGTAGAAACCATCGCTCAAGGCATGGGCAAAGCCACGCCAAGCTTCACGCCCGAGGCCATGGAAGCACTGCAACGCTATTCGTGGACAGGCAACATCCGCGAGCTGCACAACATCGTCGAACGCCTGATCATCCTATGCAGCAACAGCATCACGCAAGAGGATGTGGCGCGTTTCGGGGTGCCGCTGCGGTGAGAGAGCCTGCCTCAGTGCCCCCCCCCCTACCTCCCTCAAGAGGATGAAGACCTGCCGGGGTGCTGCCGTTACTATTACTATGGTCAAGCCCCATTCGGGGCTACCTCGCAGGCCGAAATATCGAAAAAAAAATCATTCTCCCCTTGCGGCATATCGAAAATAACCGTACCTTTGCCGCACGTTCTTTGAGGATGACAACCTTAACTGTCAATTATCAATTATCAATTATCAATTAC
>ONVP01000166.1 GCA_900321315.1 uncultured Bacteroidales bacterium | reverse complement strand
CAAAAACGATGACCGACTCGCGGCGGTGGAGCGTCACGCCGTATTCCGCGCTGAGAATCACGAAGAAAGCGTCCAAATCGTTCAGGTAATTCTCAAAGGCGTTGAGCACGGTGGCACTCACATCATTGAAATCAATGAGGATATAGGACTTGTACTCCGTCTTGGCGAATTGCTCCACGATGGTGGACTTGCCGATACGTCTTGCCCCTTCCACGAGCAAGGCCTTGGTTCCCTTGGCCGACTGCTTCCATTCAAGCAGTTTGGCGTATATTTTTCTCTTGAAAATCATGCCGCAAAAATAAGCATTTTTGACAATGCGCAGGTATAGAAATGCCAAAATCTTTGATAGTGCGCAGGGATAACACACAACTAGCCGCCCCAATCGGAGCGGCTCGCCATTCACAAAGTTCTGCGTATTCTGCGTGAAAAAAATCAAAACTCCACCGTCCCCGATTCCCCATGTGAATCCAAAAACATCGTGAAGTAAACGGGCATGTAAAGGATGTTTTCTTCCTGCCGCATTTCTCTGTCGTTGGAAAGCACAATGGCTGAAAGAACGTGAAAGCAATGTCAGTTTTGGCTGTTGAAATACACTTTTCAATAGAAATCAAGGTCAAAAAACTACACTTTTCAATAAAAAATCAGCTCTCAAAACTACACTTTTCAAAAACAAGCCGCGTTTGACAATCTTTTTGCTTAAAGAAACAGCGTTATAATCAGCCATAACTCAAATTTTTTCCGACTTATGGCTGATTATAACTACAAGCGAGCCGCCCCAATCAGAGCGGCTCGTCATTCTCAAAATTCAGCGTATTCAGCGTATTCAGCGTGAAAAAAAATCAAAAACCCATCAAGGCAAATCCATTAAGTTTTTAGTGAACGAGATGTTTCTCTCCTCAAATCCCACTTCCCCAAAAATATCTATCCAAAGAAATCCTGCCTAAATCCGCTCAATCTCCGCTCCCAAGGCATTCAGTCGTTTGTCGATATACTGATAGCCGCGTTCAATCTGGTCGCTGTTGTCGATGATGCTGGTGCCGTCGGCGGAGAGGGCGGCGATGAGCAGGGCGACGCCGGCGCGGATGTCGGGCGAGGCCATGCGGATGCCGCGTAAGGCGTGGTGATGGTCGAGGCCGATGACGTTGGCGCGGTGCGGGTCGCAGAGGATGATTTGCGCGCCCATGTCGATGAGCTTATCAACGAAAAACAGGCGGCTCTCGAACATCTTTTGGTGAATCAGCACGGTGCCTTTGGCTTGGGTGGCCACCACCAAAACGATACTAATCAAGTCGGGGGTGAAGCCGGGCCAAGGTGCATCGGCCACGGTGAGGATGCTGCCGTCCATGAAGGTCTGCACCTCGTAATGTTCTTGGGCGGGAATGAAGATGTCGTCGCCACGGTATTCCATTTGGATGCCCAAGCGGCGGAAAACGTCGGGGATGATGCCAAGTTGCTCAATTCCAGCGTTCTTGATGGTGATTTCGCTGCCCGTCATGGCGGCCATGCCGATAAAGCTGCCCACCTCGATCATGTCGGCGAGTAAGGTGTGTTCCGTGCCGTGCAATTGGCTTACTCCTTTGATGGTCAATAGGTTGGAACCCACGCCCTTGATGTCGGCACCCATGTTGTTGAGCATGGTGCAGAGTTGCACGAGATAAGGCTCGCAGGCGGCGTTGAAGATGGTGGTGGTGCCTTCGGCCATCACAGCGGCCATGACGATGTTGGCCGTGCCGGTCACGGAGGCCTCGTCAAGGAGCATATAGCAGCCTTTCAGTCCGCCTTTTTGCACCTCTACTTTGTATGTGTCGAAATCGAAGATGGCGCCGAGTTTCTGGAGGCCGATGACGTGTGTGTCGAGCCTGCGCCGACCGATTTTGTCGCCGCCGGGCTTGGGCATGTGGGCCTTGCCGAAGCGCGCCAGCATCGGGCCGGTCATCATCACGCTGCCGCGGAGCTTCGAAGCGGTGCTTTGGTAGTCCGCACCCTCGAAATAGCCGAAGTCGATGCTTTTGGCTTGCAGGATGATGTCGTGGCGCGTGGGACGCTCGACGCTCACGCCCATGCCTTCCAGCAGGGCAATCAGGTTGTTGATGTCGAGGATGTCGGGCAGGTTGTGGATGGTGACTTTCTCGTCGGTGAGCAGGCAGGCGCAGAGAATCTGCATGGCCTCGTTTTTCGCGCCTTGCGGGGTGATTTCGCCTTGCAGCTTGCAGCCGCCTTTTATTTTCAGTGATGCCATTTTTTTTAATTCGGAATTAGGAATGCTGAATTCGGAATATCGCGATGCGACGCTGGGCTTTGCCCCCTATTCCGCATTCCGCATTCTGCATTCATAATTATTACATCTTTCCCATTTGTTGCATCCTAAGCTTATACGCCGGATTGTTCGGGTTGTTCATGTTGGCCTTCAGGTTCGGCACTTTCTTTTTCTTCTTCTTGCCTTGCGGTTGGTTTTGCTGTTTGGCTTGGCCTTTCTTGAAGTAGTATTCGCCGCTGAGGTTCAGCTTGGTTTCGTCGGGGAGGGTGAGTGCGCCTTGTGAGATGGCTTTCAGGTCGTCGATGACCACTTGGTCGTTCACGATGTTCTTGTTCCACTCCATGTAGTTGCGTTTCATCTGCACGGCGATGGAGTAGGCCAGGGCTTCCTTCACCTCTTCGTTAGGCTCTTTTGAGGCCGCCTCGATCATCTTGACGATGTAAAGCCCATAATGGCCATATTTGATGTTGTTGTTCTGATAGCCAATGTGTTGCGGTTTCTTCTGTTGTTCTGAGGGGACGGGCGGCGCAAAGGGTCCGTCGAGGTCGATGTTGTAGCCCGAAATCATGTAGAGGTGGTCCCACAGCTTGTGTTCCCAGTCGTTGGATTCCTTGATTTGCGGGTTCATCTGCACCATCACGCCGATGATGTATTTCGCGGCCTCGGTGCGTTGCCGACGGTCTTCGATTTCAGGCAGTTTCTTGACCATCTCCTGAATGCAGCGACCGTATTCCGAGATGGCAATCTGTTCTTTTTCAGTATTGTAGGTCAATCCGATCTTGTCCATAGTGGTTGGAATTTGGCGCAAAGGTACGTATTTTTCGGATAACGGCAAGCACAAAAAAAGCGTTCCGTCCTGCGGGGCGGAACGCTTTTTGGTGCGGAAAACCGTTTTTCCTCAGTCTTCCTTGCGTCGGTTGGCTGTCAGGTACATCACGCCGAGGCTGAAGAGCAGTGCCACACCGCCACCCAAGGGAGCGGCATCTTGGTCGCCGTCGAGGTTGTGCGCATGAGGCAGCAAGGGCGAGTCGCTGCCATCGGTGCCGGTTTCGGTTGCGTAGCCGCGATCGAAGAAGCCGCGCGATTGAGCCGCCGCGCCCAGGGTCAGGGCGAGGAGGAGGGTTGCAGTTAGTGCTAGTTTTTTCATTGTATTTTTGTTTGTTGTTTCTATTTCTGTTTGTTGCCGTAGGTCGTGACCTACGGTTAGGGTGTGTTTCGCCCCTTCGGGGCGGGGTTGTAGGGGCGAACCCATGTGTTCGCCCTTTGATGCGTATTCACCCGTTTTGTGAGGGCGGGCACATAGGCCCGCCCCTACGGGTTGGGTTTATTCAACAACAATTTTCTGCGTCATCACATCGTTTCCGTTGATGAGGCGCAGGACGTAAACGCCAGCCGTCATGCCCTTGGTGGAAACGCCACGCGCAACGTCGGTTGAAACCACCACGCGGCCCGTCACGTCAATCACCTGCAACGTGGCACCAGCCTCGGTGTTGGTGATGACGATGTTACCGGCAGCATCAACGAAGGCGAAGCTGTCGCCCTCGGCGCTGCTGCCCGTTTCAAACACGAGACGGAAACGCGAGGCGTAGTCTGCCGGCTTGCCGCTGAAGGTGTATTCGTTGGTTTGCAGCAGGTCAATGTCCTCGCCGGTCATGTTGTCGATCAGGTGCAGGTAGGCCATCTCCATGCCTTCCACGTTCACGTTGAGCGTGAAGGTGCCGTTTTGGGCGGCGTCGAAGTGGAGCGGCATCTCGCCTTGGCCGTTCACGCGGGCCACGGCGTAGTCCTTGCCGTCGATGCGGAAGTAGAGGCGGTTCGGGTCGCTGAGCATGTCGAGCTTGCTCAGGTTGTTGCCTTTGCCCATGCGCAGGCGGGCGCGGTCCAAAAGGCGGCCTTCGGCATTGCGCAGGTCGATGTTCACCATGGGCGACTCGATGGCGCGCTCGCCACGGGTGAGCTTGGTGAAGGTGACCATTTCCGAATCCTCATTGGCCTCCACGAAGATGCCTTCCATGGGGTTCACGTTGCCGCTTGAAGGCATCAGGGTGCGGGTGCCGGGTTCGATGCGGTAGTAGTCCGTCTTCGAAACGGTGGCTTCCGTAGTGAAGCTGTTGCCCACGAGGTTCCAGTTGCCGAACCTGGTGTCATCATCTTTGATGAGATAAACAGGGTATTCTTGGAGATTCAATACACTGCCTTTGAATTCCAGCGTAACATCTTCGCTGTTGGCATAGAGGTAGCCGTCGCCAGCGTACAACATGGTGAAACCGTTGTTTTCGTTGTTCTTGTAGTTGCGCCATTCCGCACCTTCAAAGCTCCCGTGGAACTGGTAGAGGTCGTAGTTGTTGCTGAGCATGTTGCCGACATTTTCGGGGGAAACCCCTTCCAAAGGCGAGGCAATCAGATGCCAGCCTTCGGTGGTGGTGGGGTCGTTGCCGTAGCCGGTGATGCTCAGAGTGATGGCCTCGCAGTCCTCGCTGATGTTGGTGAAATTGCTCCAGCCCTCGGCGCTTTGGTAGGCAGCGCGGCTGCCGCAAGGCACATACACGGGGATGTCGGTGGGAACATTCGTGAATGCATAGTCTCCGACCGCGGGCGGCGTTGTGGCCAAGACGGTGATGCTTTCAAGGCCGGTGCAATCAGCAAACACCCAGTTCCCAATGGAATTGACAGAGCTGCCTATAGTAACCGTGTTCAAGTTGTTGCAACCTTGAAACACTATCTCTCCAATGGAAGTGACGGAGCTGGGAATTTCTATAAAGGTCAAGCTGTAGCAGCTCCAAAACGCTTCGTTTCCTATGGAAGTGACGGTATTGGGAAGGGTGATGGAAGCTAAGCTGACGCAATTATAAAACGCCTCGTCACCAATGGCTGTCAGGCCTGTGAAGTATTGCAATTCATCGAATGAGGTGATGTGTTGCGTCGCCGTTGGTGTCCCAATTGGCCACGCAGATGTTTTTCACCAATTGGTCTTCAAACACGATGTAGCATTCCTCAGTGATGTTGGTGAAGGCGTTCCAGCCATCGGCGGCTATGTAGGCATCGCGGCTGCCGCAGGGCACTATTAGTTGGCAATTGTTTTTATCCACTCCATAGAACGCATCGTATCCGACTGTGGGCGGCGTTGTGGCGTTCACCCTAATCGAGGTTAAATTGGTACAACTGTAGAAGGCCCCAGATTTGATGGCTTCTAGCGTGGAAGGCAAAACTATCGTTGTAAGGCTCGTCTCTCCATCGAAGGCAAATTCTTCGATTTCCAGGATACCTTCATAGAAATTGCTGTTGGCGCAGCCCGCTACCACGCTCATCGTTCCTTTGTTCACGATGATATTGCAGCCGTTGTTGCTGGTGTAGGTCGTGTTGTTGGGATCCACTTCTATTGTCTCGAGGTTGTTGCAGGCAGCAAACACACTTGTTCCAATTTCTGTTACGTTGGCGGGGATGAAAATGGACTCTAATCCCGAATATTGGAAAGCAAAACTGTAAATTGTGGTTAGGCCTTCGGGAAGCGTGATGGAAGTGAGTTGGTTACAATCAAAGAACTCTTCTTCTCCAAGATACGTGAGGCCAGTGAAGTATTGCAGCTCGTCAAACGTGTGGATGCGGTTGTTATTAGTGAACAGTCCGTTCAGGCTCGTTACTGCGGCGGCGTCGTTGTAGCTCAGCGTGCCTTGGTATCCCCACTCATCCGCGCAAACTTCTTCCACCTGCCAGTCGGCGAAGACGATGTGGCAATTACCGCCAATGTTGGTGAAGTCTTTCCAACCGTCGGCGGCCACATAGGCATCGCGGCTGCTGCAGAGCACATGCACGGGGGTGTTCGTGGGCACGTTATCGAATGCATAGTATTCCAAGGTGGGCGGCGTTGTGGCCAAGACGGTGATGCTTTCAAGGCCGGTGCAATCTTCAAACGCATAAAACCCGATGGTAGTGACGGAGTTGGGAATTATTATTGAGGCCAGGCCGGTGCATTGCGAAAACGCAGCGTATTTGATGGCGGTCACGGAGCTGGGAATCACTATCGAGGTCAGGCCGGTGCAACCATAAAACGCATAGCGTCCTATGGAAGTCACGGAGCTGGGGATTACTGTGTTCTTGCATCCCGCTATCAAAGTGTTGGTGGCGGTTTCGATGATGGCGTTGCAGCCGTTGCGCGAGTCATACACGGTGTTGCCGCTTTCCACAACGATTTCGGCCAGGCCAGTGCAACCCTCAAAAGCTTCCACCTCGATGGAAGTCACGGAGCTGGGAATCGTTATCGAGGTCAGGCTGGTGCATTTATAAAATTGGAAGTTTATGATGGAAGTCAGCCCAGTGAAATACTGCAGCTCGTTGAACGAGGTGATGTCTTTGTAATAGAATTGGTAGTTCAAGTCGGTCACTGCTTCGGCTTCGACCATGCTCAGCTCGCCGTCGCCGTTGGTGTCCCAATTGGCCACGCAGATGTTTTTCACCAATGGGTCTTCAAACTCGATGTTACAGACCTCCACAATGTTTTTGAAACCACTCCAGCACGTGGCGTTTTGGTAGGCTTCGCTGGTGCCGCAGGGCACATACAAGGGGGTGCTGGATGGCGTACTGGCGAACGCCGTGGAATTATTCATGGGAGGCGGCGTTGTGGCCAAAACAGTGATGCGTTCAATGGCGCTGCAACCACTAAACGCATAGTTCCCAATGGTAGTCACGGAGCTGCCTATGACAAGCGAGGTCAGGCCTGAGCAAAAAAGAAACGCATTCTCTCCAATGGTAGTCACTAAGTTGGGGATCGTTATCGAGGTCAGGCCGGTGCATCCCTCAAACGCTCTCTCCCTAATGGTAGTCAGGGAGCTGGGGAGCTGTATCGAGGTGAGGCCGGTGCATCCCTCAAACGCATACCACCCAATGTAAGTCACGGTGTTGGGAATCTCTATCGAGGTCAGTCCCGTGCAGTTATAGAAAGCATAGCCCCCGATGGAAGTCACATCATCAGGGATAACCGTTGTTTTGCAACCTGCAATCAAGGTGTTGTCGTCGGTTTTGATGATGGCGTTGCAATTGTTGCGCGAGTCATACTTGGTGTTGCCGCTTTCCACTACGATTTG
>ONVP01000336.1 GCA_900321315.1 uncultured Bacteroidales bacterium | reverse complement strand
GTTTGAGCGTTTCCTCAACCCCGACCGTATCTCGTTGCCCGATATTGATGTCGATTTCGACGACGACGGCCGCGATCGCGTATTGGACTGGGTGACAAAGAAATACGGCAAGGAAAAGGTGGCACACATCATCACCTACGGCACCATGGCGGCCAAGTCGGCCATCGCCGATGTGGGCCGCGTGCAAAAGGTGCCGCTCTCGAAAGTGGCCGAAATCAAAGGCTACATACCTGACCGTGGCTTCGAAGAAAGTGCAGTGAAGGCTGTCGAGGGCGAACTGCCAAAGAAGATGCCCAAGGTGAACCTGAAAAACTGCTACAAATACGTTCCCGAACTGAAAAACCTTCTCAAAGGCGACGACCAGAACATCTCGTCCATGCTGACCTACGCCAAGGAACTTGAAGACACCAACCGGCAAATCGGGATTCACGCCTGCGGCGTGATTATCGGTGCCGACGACCTCACCAATGTCGCGCCAGTTTGTACGGTCAAGGATAAAGATACCAAGGAGGATGTTGTTGTTACTCAATACGATGGCCATGTCATCGAGACCGTCGGCTTGATTAAAATGGACTTCCTCGGCCTCAAGACCTTGACCTTGATTAAGGATGCCTTGCGCAACATCAAGAAGACCCGTGGCATAGAAATAGACATCGACCACATCCCTATCGATGACAAATCGACTTACGAATTGTACTCGGCGGGCAACACCATCGGCACGTTCCAGTTCGAATCGCCCGGAATGCAGAAATACCTGCGCGAGTTGCAGCCTTCCGTGTTTGGCGACCTCATCGCCATGAACGCACTCTACCGTCCCGGTCCGATGGACAACATCCCCGATTTCATCGCCCGCAAGCAAGGCCGGCAGCAAATCTCTTACGACTTCGACTGCATGGAGAAGTACCTCAAGGACACCTACGGCATCTGCGTCTATCAGGAGCAGGTGATGTTGCTCTCGCGCTTGCTTGCCGATTTCACGCGAGGCGAGTCTGATGCCTTGCGTAAGGCAATGGGCAAGAAGCAGTTGGACAAGATGGAGGAGCTTTACGGGAAGTTTATGAAACAAGGTGTTCCCAAGCTGACCCGAACGGAGAACCTTCCTGAAACCGAGGTGAAGAAACGTTTAGAAAAGATTTGGGAAGAGTGGAAAAAGTTCGCTTCGTATGCTTTCAACAAGTCGCACGCGGCCTGCTATTCATGGGTTTCCTATCAAACGGCCTACCTCAAGGCGCACTATCCGGCCGAGTTCATGGCGGCAGTGCTCAACAACGAAATCGGCGACATCAAGAAGGTGAACTTCATGGCCGAGGAATGCAAACGCATGAAAATCGCGGTGCTTGGCCCCGACGTGAACGAGTCGGAATACACGTTTTCGGTCAACGAGAAGGGCGAAATCCGCTACGGCATGGGCGGCATCAAGAGCGTGGGCGAGGCTATCGTTTCGGGCATCGTGGAAGAGCGCGAAGCCAACGGCAAGTTCAAGGACTTCGGTGACTTTTTGGTGCGCATGGCCGACAAGAGCCTCAATGTCAGGGCATTGGAAAGCATGGGCATGGCAGGATGTTTCGACAGTTTCAAGGGTTTCCACCGCGCCATGCTGTTATACATTGCGCCCAACGAGTCGTCGCCATTCTCCGACAAGGCACTGCGCATGGTGGCTTCATACAACGAGCGCAAGAACTCGTCGCAAATGGACCTCTTCGGCTTCGGCGACGAGGGTGGGGCGGAGGAGAGTTTCTCCATGCCGCTGCCCGACTGCGAGCCGTGGTCGAAGATGAAGGAGCTGGAGATGGAAAAGGAAGCCTTGGGCTTCTACATTTCCTCACACCCGATGGAGGTCTATCACTTGCCGCTGAAGTTCTTTGCCAACTGCAATGTGGAGCAATTGAAAACCGCCCAAAACGATCCAGAAAAGAACCTTAAACATTCCGTGCGCCTTGGCGGACAAATCACACGAGCTGAGGAGTTTACGGCCAAAAACGGCAATCCCTACGGGCGTTTCACCATCGAGGACCAAAGCGGCGCGTTGCAATTCGCCTTGTTCAAGGAAAACTATCTGAATTTCAGAAACTTGCTGACAGTCAATTCGTTTGTGATGCTTTACGGCACTTTGGACAGGCCTTTCCCGCGTCCCGGACAAGACCCGAGCATGGCTCCAACCACGCTTGAAGTGCGATTCAACGAGGTGCGATTGCTGGATTCCCTTTTGGAAACCACCAGCAAAACAGTCGTCATTAAGCTGAATGTGGCGGAAATGGATAAGGCCGAGATGGAAAGTTTTATCAAGGTGGTGAAGGAAAACCCTGGAAAACAGAACTATAGGATTCAACTTCTCGACCCAATCAGCAAGAGATCTTGCAACATGACACCTGCAAAAGGCTCAATTAATGCGCAGGAAGTGTTGCCGCTGCTGGAGAAAATGCCTTTTGTGGGATTTGACTTGAGGTAATCTAAACAATGTGTATTTTTGCAAGCTCATTGGAACAAATAATCAATTAAATTCAATTAAAACTAT
>ONVP01000378.1 GCA_900321315.1 uncultured Bacteroidales bacterium | reverse complement strand
GCTTCTTGTTGTCGTAATAAAACAACCGATGGCCGTGGGCGTGAAGTTCTTGGGCCACCACCGACTCATACACCGACCCCAAATTGATGCTTCGGATGTCGTCAAGCACGGCAGCCACATTGCGACCATACAAAAGTCCGGTCAAAATGCCCACATCATTGAGGTACAGCTTCAAAAGGTTCTTCTGCATCGATTCCAAAAGCGGGAACTTGGGCTGTGACACGGCCTTCACCTGCAAAGCAATACCCGCATTGACCAAATAATCGAACTCATCCAAATAGTCATCGAAACGCTTGCCTTTCTTGTTTTCAATCCGGTTGGCAAACATCCTTTTACGCTTATTCTCAAGATTGGACGGCACGGAATCATATACATTCTTGATTTTCAACTTGTTTGCAATATCATATTGGGAAGCGTCCGCACCATAGTATTCATGCACTTCCAACTGGACACGCCTCACCTCTACAATATCGGTAGTCGCCAAATAGGTATTGACCGCATCGGGAAGGCCTCCCACCAACAAATATTTCTTGAACAAATCGAGTATTTTGGAATGAAAACCCTCGTCAAGCGGCAACTCCTGCTCAAATTGTTTTTGCAAGTAACCAATCACCTCTTGGCCGATGCCATTAGCGATAAGAAACTCTTCAAAATCAAGCGGATACATGTGACTTACTTGTATGCTTCCAATGGGGATGGAAACCGACTTGGCCAATGCCACGCCTAACAACGATCCGCTGGCAATGTAAGTAAAACGGTCTTCGGTTTTCAGGAACTTCAACATCGTGAATAGATGCGGATATGCCTGTATCTCATCGAGAAAGACCAATGTGTTTTCCTTGTTGCCCAACCTGCCTTTGGCGACCGAACTCAAACGAAAATAAAAATCCTCCGTGGTTTTGACCGATTCAAAAAAACGCAATCCATCTGCATCCTCTAACAGATTGATTTCGATATAATTATCAAACATTTGCTGCCCGACATGGCGGATGATAAATGACTTCCCGACCTGACGGGCACCATCAACAACCAAAATCTTGTTCGGCTTGTTCTGGCAATAGTCTCTAATTTCTTTTTCTATCTTTCTGAATAACATATCTTTAACACTTTTTCCTTAAAAATCACACCTAAAAAACACACTTTTTCCGAAAATTTCATGTGGCAAAAATACACTTTTTCCGAAAAATAGAACCCCAAAAATCACACTTTTTCCAAAAAAAAGCCAAGAAGCACTTTCGCACTCCTTGGCTTTTCGCTTGAACTGGCAAAGGCTTTTAATTCCTAAAAATCAGCCCATCGCCATTCACATCCACGATGATGGTCTTCGTCTTATCGACCGAGTCGGCCAGTATCATCTTCGAGAGTGAGTTGAGAAACTCACGCTGCATCATACGTTTCATGGCTTCATAAAAACATCACATAATATACAGTCAAATAGACATTCCTATCTTTCTGAATAACACATATTTAACATTTTTTCCGATGATTTTATGCCGTAAAATACACTTTTTCCGAAAATCACAGCAATCGGGAGGCCTCCGATAAATACTTGGGTAACAGCAGTTCTTCCACCCATTTCTTTTGATGCCCCAAGTCCATCTTGGCTCCACCATCGGCGGTCATTCTCTTGCCCCGTTGTGAATTGGGACTGATTGTCGCTTTGTATTCGGTGCCATTCAGCAAAGCAGACAGCCGTTTCGCCCCGTTACCCATCTCCTCCCATCGCGCGTTTTCTACCTTTATTCCGTATTCCTCAATAACAAAATCATAGCACAAAGGTTTATACAGATGCAAATCGGAAAGCAAGTCGGGATTCATTTTGGCAAAATGGCCCTCGATAACATCCTGCCAATAGCCGTTGATGTCGTATCGCGATGCAAAGTCACGGAAGCACTTCACGGCTTCCATGCATTGGCGGATGATCCTATTGGGATGCTCAATCCTTGCGGCACGGGCGAAAGCGACCATGTCTTCTTTGGCGATGCCTGTACGTTTGCCATTCATGCTCAGGTAATGGTACTCGTCCAGTTTGTTATGCGGATTGAAACAAGAAAAGGTCAAATCGAAGGC
>ONVP01000165.1 GCA_900321315.1 uncultured Bacteroidales bacterium | reverse complement strand
AAAATGAACTTTCGGAGGCAGAAACAATTGTGCATCAGACGAATACGTTTCTTCCCGAGGACATCGTGATTCATCGCATCTGGCAGGTTGCGCCCGACCTGCACGCCCGTTTCGATGCTGTTTCGCGCACCTATCATTATTATATCACGCGCACGAAAAACCCGTTTCACACGCACGACGCCTATTACGTTTACGGCGACCTCGATGTGCCAAAGATGCAGGAAGCGGCCAATCTTCTCTTTGAGTATGAAGACTTTACGAGTTTCTCAAAAGTCCATACGCAGGTGAAGACCAACAACTGCAAAATCATGGAGGCGCGCTGGTTTGAGGAGAACGGGTTGCTTGTGTTCCGCATCAAGGCCGACCGCTTTTTGCGCAATATGGTGCGTGCCGTCGTCGGGACGTTGCTCGAAGTGGGGAAGGGGCGCATGACTTTGGAGGCGTTTCGCGCCGTCATTGAGAGGAAAGACCGCTGCGAGGCAGGAAAATCGGTACCTGCACAAGCCTTGTTTCTGGAGGAAGTGGAGTATGTGATGCCATGAAACAGAAAAGCCGTAAACCAATGGTTTACAGCTTTTTACAACGATGTAGCGGGATCGAGAATTGAACTCGAGACCTCCGGGTTATGAATCCGACGCTCTAACCAACTGAGCTACCCCGCCGTCTTTCGGGGTGCAAAATTAGACAAAATTTCAATACGCGCAACAAAAAATGGTAAAAAAAATCTTTTTTTCGCTGAATCCGTTCTTTGGTACGGTTTTTGGGAAAACGAGAAAATGTCTGAAAAAAACGAAAGTTTTGGCAGGCAATCAAATTAATTAGTAATTTTGTGGCAATTTTAAAACCATTCCAGAAATGAAGAAAGTTATTTATTTGCTTGGCATCATGCTCCTTATGGCAGGAGCGGCCAAGGCGCAAGACGCAAAGGTGCAAAACGGTCCTGAAATTGAATTCGAGAAAATCGTGCACGATTACGGCGATGTTCCTTACAACGGCAACGGCGAGTGCGAGTTCCGCTTCACCAACACTGGCAACGAGCCTCTGCTCATCCAGAAACCCAAGTCGAGTTGCGGCTGCACCATCCCGTCGTGGCCCAACGAGCCTATTCTGCCAGGCGAGTCGGAAGTCATCAAGGTGACCTACAAGACCAACCGTGTAGGACAAATCAACAAGACCGTAACGGTTACCTCCAACGCCCTCAAGAACTCCACTGTGGTGTTGCGCATCAAGGGCCGAGTGCTTGACCAACCTACCGAAGTTCTTCCCGAGAAGACGAACGGCTTTGGCAACGGCTCTCCTGTAAACAACAATTGATCAGAAGTAATTATTTGGTTATCATAAAGCCGTCTAATTTTACCATTAGATGGCTTTATTTGCACTGCTTAATCGAGGTCAAGGTGTAGTTTGTGCTGCTCTTGACCTCGATGGATTAAGAAACTATCAATATGTTGCCTTTGGACAACACTTTCCAATAAAAATTGTTGCCCATAACCAACACTTTTTTGAAAATACTGTTGCCTTTGGGCAACACTTTGTTTTTAGGAACGTGAAAACCTTCGAGCTTTTCCCAGAAAAAGTTTGGACTGCCTTTTCAACCGCTTGACAAAAACGATAATTTTGCCTCATGTTTTTGCACCGACAATTCTAAAACAACTCACTATGAATAAAAAACTGTATTTCGTTTTGCTACTGATGCTCGCCGTTCCGCGCTTGGCGTTCTCACAGCCGCCCCTCGAGCTGGAGTAAACCAAGCCCCACTTATTTATAATGATTCCAAATTAAGCATTTTCTGAAAAAAAAGTTTCCCAAATGATTGACAATAACAAAGTATTCCGTATATTTGCCGAAAAACCACGACGACCCATGAAACGCATGATTGACATAACGTCCCGTTTCCTCCGAGCCGCCAGCGCTAAATGCGGTGCTCGAGCCGTGGTTTTAGGGTACCCTACCTACCAAGTGCTTGATAATCAACAATTTACTTAGTTTTAACCAAAGTGGAGAATTTTGTGACAAGACGCAAGGATGGCAAGTTCGGCGAATTGCCAAGGAACTCTGCCAATTGGGAAAGAACAAGTTCATCCGGCCTGCCGCCTCGCCATTGCACAGGCTTGCCGTTGGCGGGGCGCATCCGAAACATAGGCGGTGAGACAACATGACACCCCCGAATCGCCTGGCTGGGGCGAGGTGGGAAGCACAAGGATGACAAAAACAAATAAAGATTATCCTAAAATTAACAATCAAAACTTAAATAATCATGAAAAAAGCAATAATTACCATAGCCATCGTGCTGCTCGCAGTGGCGGCACAGGCGCAAATCAAAGTACACGACAACGGGCATATAAGCATTGGAAGTCTGACACAAGCCTTTGGCATTCAGGTGCAGCCCAGTGGATACACCTATTTCCGCACCCAATCGTCGGAAGAGTGGAGCTGGGCAACGCTTTCCTACGCTAACCACACGAAACAGAAGCATTGGATAGTCGAAAACCCCAGCTTAACGAACAACAGGCACGTTTTCTTTGTGACCGGCGACGGTTATGTCTACAAAAAAGGCAGTTACCGCGCTGTCGTTGGAAGGCCTTCAGCAAGGATTGAAGACGCTGGGGCGGTACTCGACCAAATCACTGGGCAATGGTATATTCCCGAAGAGGAAGGCAGCAAAGGCCTCGCCGGATTCGAGGAGGGCAGGTGCCCTGCCGTTTCGGCGGAGGAAGTGAAGGCCGTCCTGCCCGAAGCGGTGACGACCGACGACAAGGAGCAGCTCTATGTCGATTATGAAGCCCTCACCGTGTTCCTCATCGAGGCCCTGAAGGAACAGCGCCAGGAGACAGAACTCCTCCGCAAGGCATTGGAAGAGCACGGCCTGATTGAACCAAGAAAACGATAAAAACCTTGCAGCCATGAAAAAGTTTCTATACCTTTGCGGCATGATGTTGCTTTGTATAAACATGATGGCGCAGATTGACGTGAACGACGATAATTGGGAGTGTTTCATCAACGAGGATTTTTCGGGCATTCGCTCTTGGGACAGTCATTGGGAAGACACGAAAGACACTCCTAACTATACTCCCTTGTGGAGGTGCTTTGCCCATGAAATGTGGAATTTTGGAGTTACAGGAGACATTAAACATGAACGTCATGTATATCAGAAAAGCAATGCCGTCTTTGATACCAACAACCAAACCCTTAAACTGTTGGGAGACTTTAAAAGCCAAAACTCACTATGGTGTGGCGATGGATATGAGCCAGCGCCTTGGAATAAGTATTGCCATTTTTGTGATCCAATTCAAGACCAGCATCCATTCGTCCATTACCATTCGGCGATGATTGAATCGATAGACCCTGTCGGGTATGGATATTACGAGGTTGAGTGCAAGATGCCAACACACAAGGGTGCCTATTCCGCTTTCTGGTTTTGGAGCAACCTTGGAAACAAGTACAACGAAATTGACGTGTTTGAACGCGGGGAGCAGCATTGCTATCAAAACCCTGAAAAACAAACAATCAGCGGCATTTGGTACAATCCATATGGAACGAACCTAAAACCATTGGGAAATATTCCAGGTGCCCAAAGATACGGCCACTACCTCAACACTCTTCATTCAGAAGTGCCGAACCTTGAATCATACCATACCTTTGGATGTCTTTGGATGCCAGAAAGGGTAGTGTTCTACGTCGATAACGAGGCCATATCAGAGTTCAACGATCCTGAAAAGATTCCACCACATCCCATGTGGCTTAAGATAACCCACCTTGAGGACAAGGATGCCCGAATCTATCCAGCGAAAAACAATGACACTATTTGGGGTGACTGGCATGACGAAATGACCATAAACTACGTCAGGGGTTACAGGCTGAAAACGAACCGCGACGAGGATGTCGCTGTCAGAAGCGTTTCCGATTTCAACAACTTCGTTTACAGCACCAAACATACCATTTCGATGGGTGGATTGTCAAGTATTCTTACAATCCCTATCGGCAGCAACTTTACAATGAGAGCCGTTGAGTCAATAATCATCGATAGCAACTTTGAGTTACCCCTTGGGGCTGAGATGACACTCATGGTTCACGACTGTCCGCAATGTTCGATGGAAGGGGTCGAATTGCCTTCATACGATTGTGGAATGGACAAAGAAAACGAATGAACAACAACATAAATAAATAATAAGAAAATGAAAAGATATATCTTGATTCTCATGGCGCTGTTTGCATACAATGCCGCTTCCGCCCAAAAAGGCGAAATCATATACACGGATTTCGAACCCGATTTGTTTGTGCAGTATTACGCATGGGAAGGCCCAGGCCATATAAACGCTCCTGTGGAAATAGACCTCAATCATGACAGCACAATCGACTTGAGATTCACATGTGAAGGTGAATGGGGCCGTTGGGTCTCATGTGTCCTAAGGAAATGTGATGACGGATGGCAGTTCAAGCTTCCCTATCTTCTTTACGAAGAGGATCCTGCCGCGCCAGTCGGTGACACGGTCATCTTTGGCGACAACATTGCAGACATTGGCAACGGCTGGAACTCAGCTTACCGCTTTAAATTCTATTTTACTACGGGGTTGCCTTTCCCTATCCATAGCCCTGACGACCATTACTACATTTGTGTAAGACGCGAAGTTGAGGAAGGATATTGCTATGGATGGATAGACTCAAACATTTTATTAGTGGTTGGAGATGATGTTTTTACAGAGTACGAGTTTGATGTGACAGTCTTCCGCATGGCCTACTGCACCGTTCCCAATTATCCGTTGCGAGTTGGTCAAACCAGCTTTGACTGGGGCGTGGAAGAAACCGAAGCCGCAGCTTTCGCTTTCGTCCATCCCAACCCCACCAATGGCCTCGTCACCATCACCGGCGAAGGCCTCCGCCGTGCCGAGGCGGTCAATGTGCTCGGGCAGCGTGTGGCCACGGCCACGGGCGAGGGCAACCAGTTGACGATAGACCTCGGCGGTCTGCCTTCGGGCATTTACTTCGTCAACGTCACCGATGAGGACGGGCGGAAGTGTGTCAGGAAGGTGGTGAAGGAATAAGACGGCGATTTTCGTGGAGCCGCGGCACGCCGCGGCTCCACAGCGCCGAAAACAAAACCAATGCGGCTGCCGTGATACGACAGCCCTACAAGCCAGCGGACACACGCGGTGTGTCCCTGCAAAAACCACCACAAAAAAAATCTCCAAAAAACACTTGCACAATTGATTTTTTTGTCGTTTC
>ONVP01000161.1 GCA_900321315.1 uncultured Bacteroidales bacterium | reverse complement strand
AAAATCAACAAAATCTTTTTTTATTGCTCGGACAACGTCGTAAACGTCAGCCGAAAAATCAAAATCTATTTGTCGGACGGACAGAGTCGTTTTTACAGCTGGGCTTATAATTACCTAAGTTATGTTACAGATTCTTATGACCTTCTCTGTCTTGAGGACGGCCCTGCTAAACTTGTTTACGAAGGCACGAAGACTTTCAATCCCGGGTGGAATGAAATCACGTTTAATAAAATCTCATCCTACGATTATTCGGAACCTGATAGCAAGAGCAAGGGGCTTTTCGTTTTTTTCGTGGACGAAACCGGTGAAGCTACCACTTTACCATTGTTTTTCGGGGTTCATAGTTCCCAGATGTGGGGTGGTTTATATGAGCATGGAGACATCTCCTTCCTAAATTGGAGCAATTACTTTCAACACGGTGGAGCTCAAATACATTCTTATCAAGATTCTTGGGTCTTGAGAAATGGCTATTTTGAATATAACCAAACTACTGCACAAATCCCACTCAATGAAACCGGACTGGTCAACACCATCCGCCTGGGATATTCTGATGTTGTGGGTTTTGATGTGTCTGTCAGTGCCAAAACTCCCAATGTCACCGGTGAAGGCACGGCCCGCTTGTCATGGTCTGGCAGCAACGCGCAGCATTATGTGCTCCAATATGGCACAAGCTCATCTTTCGCCTCCAACCTGACCACAACGAAGTATCTTTATGATGAATCATTCGACCTCTCGAACCTCAGCCCGACCCAAACCTACCATTGGCGCGTGAAAGCCGTCGGCGCTTTCAACGAAACCGATTGGAGAGTGGGCATATCGTTCAAGCCCACAAAACAAGTCGCCATCGGGAGCGGCACAGCAACTAATTTCTATCTTCCTTTTAATAGTAACTATAAGTATTACCTGAGCCAGCAAATCTACACCGCAAGCGAGATGACCAAGGCAGGAATCGTAGAAAGCGTGACCTTCGAGTGCTCCACTCTTTCCAACCCGGAGACCCGCAACTTGGACATCTACATGGTGCACACCGACAAGACGCAATTCGACAGCAAGAGCGACTGGGTGCCGGTTACGCCCGACGACCTCGTGTTCAGCGGCCCGGTAACTTTCAATAACGGTCTCAACCGCATCAGCTTCAACAGCGGCTTCGAGTACGACGGACAGCGCAATGTAGTGCTGGTGGTGGACGACAACACCGGAGAATACGGCGCTACGCCTAATTTTGCAGTCTTCACCACTCCGAATCTCAACCAGTCTATAACTTATGGGAATTCGTTCAACAACGTTGATGTGCAGAACACATCGGGCTTTTCCCAATATTCTGTTGATTTATACAGCACGAAGAATCGTGTTACCTTTGAAATCAACACGCCTTCGGGCATGAATAAGCCCACGGGCTTAGTGGCCACCCTCAACCCCGACACGCCCACCGAGGCCACCCTCGGCTGGACGGAGAACGGCACGGCCACGCGCTGGGACGTGCGCTACGGCACCGACCCCAGCTTCGCCGACTGCCAAACGATGGAAGTGAGCGACACGCCCCAAGCCCAGCTTACCGGCCTCACCCCCGAAACCACCTACTACGCCCAAGTGCGCTCCCTTAAAAACAGCAGCAGCGCATGGAGCGCCCCCATCGCCTTCGTGCCGACCGACAAGATCGTGGTGGGCGCAGGCGAGGCCATCAGCAGCAGCTTGCCGATACGGGGCATCATAACGTGCATCAGTCAGCAGATCTACACCGCCGACGAGCTTCTCAACGAGCCTCGCCTCATCGAGAGCGTCAGTTTCTATTGCGAAAACATCACATTCACCCGCAGCTCTGTGGGCATCAACCTGATGCATACCGACAAAGAGGTGTTTGACAACACAGACGACATGATGAGTATCGACAACGGCGTGACTGTGTTCAACGGAGAGGTGACCTTTGTCGCGGGAGAATGGACCACCATCAACTTCACCACCCCCTTTGCCTACGACGGAACGAGCAATGTGGCGCTGACCGTTGCCGACTTTAGCGGCTCGCAATCACTCGGCGGTTTCCCCAATTTCAAGGCCTTCGAGACCGGACGCAACCAAGCCCTTTGGTGGGTTCAGGATACTGGTTCACCGATGACACAGTTGAGTACGAAGAAGAACCAAGTGCGTTGGGGCTGCTCGGCCGTGTGCGAAGCCATTTACCATCACCCCGAACAAGTCGGTTACAGCCCGGGCAACAGTGCCGCTGTGTGGTGGTTTGAGATGGGCGAGGCCACGGAATGGACCGTGCAGCACGGCCCCAACGCCGGCTTCCCCGAAGGCAGCTACACCGAACAGAACGTGACGGGAGAGCCTCACATTGAGCTGAAGAACCTCACGCCCAACAGCGTTGGCGAATACTACGTCCGTGTGCGCTCCGTGTGCGGCGAAGGCTTCCATAGCTTCTGGAGCGATATGATTACGCTTAGGCCCGAAGCGTCGAATGAAATCTGTGACGGCGGTGCCAGTAGCACAGATATCCTGCCGACGATCCCCAACCAATACAAATACTACCTCTCCCAGCAGATCTACACCCGCCAAGAGCTGCGAAACATGCCTTGCGCCATCGGAAGCGTCGAATTCAACTGGGAAAGCACCGCGTTCCCCGTCCGCAACCTCGATATCTACATGGTGCACACCGACAAGACGCAATTCGACAGCAAGACCGACTGGGTGCAGGTTACGGCCGACGACCTCGTGTTTAGCGGCGATACGGATTTTGGCTATAGCACGATCACCTTCAACAAACGCTTCATGTACGACGGCACAAGCAATGTCGTCTTGGTGGTGAACGACAAGACCGGCGCCACTGATGCAAACGCGAGCGAATTCTATTCTGTTTTCGAAACCGAAAACAACCAAGCCCTCTATGCAGGGAGCAATTACGGCAACGTCAATCCTTTGGGGGATCTTTCTGCCGCAGATGGCATCGTTAATATAAAGAACTGCGTCACCTTTGGCTGGGAGGAAAATCCTATCCTGAAGCCCACCATGCATGATCCCACGCTCACGCCCAACAACGCCACCGTGGCCACGCTGAGCTGGACCGAAAACGGCGCAGCCACCGAATGGGTGCTGCAATACGCCGCCAGCGACGAATACGGCTACAACTTCGAAGAACTCCTTGGCGAAATCACCGTGACGGGAACGCCCACCTTCAATCTCACCGGCCTCACGCCTTGGACCTGGTACCAAGCCCGCGTGAAAGCCATCTATCGCGAAGGCGATGCCGAATACCACAGCGACTGGAGCCAAACCGCGATGTTCCAGACGGATCAAAAGATTGAAGTCGGAACCGAGGCGCAAGTCCATGGCATGCCTATGCCGACGCACGTCCATAATAACTATAGCCTCTCCCAGCAAATCTACACCAAGGATGAACTTTTGAACAAGAGCTGCATCATCCGCAGCGTCGATTTCATGAAAATGTATGGCCCTGCTTCCCGCAAGCTGAAGGTCTATATGGTGCACACCGACAAGGATGTGTTCGAAAACGGGAACGACTGGCTGACGGTTACCGCCGACAACCTCGTGTTTGACGGCTATGCCGATTTCCAAGTGGACAGGTGGTCCACCATCACCTTCGACACTCCGTTTGAATACAACGGCACAAGCAATGTCGCTTTGGTGGTGTACGACGAAACGGGAGAAACCACCACCGAGCATTATGCTTTCAAGTGCTTTTTGGTGAGTGGGATCAAAGCCATTGGCATGACGAGCAGCAGCATCATCGACCCCTTGTCGGCCAACCCCGGCAACGCTTCCTTCTTCAATGGCGCTAAGAACATGGTGCGCTTCGGCTGGGAGGATTTGGGCTACGTTATCGTCAGCCCCGGCCATCCCTACGAGTTCGGCTTCGAGACGGCGGGCGATAATTGGACGGCGGGCGAATGGAATGTGGAGTACACCACCACGCCCCACTCGGGCGAGCAGTGCGCCTACATGTCGAATGCTGCCGTTTCAGAACTGGTTTCGCCCGAAATCCACTTCGATGAGAGCTGCGACAACATCGTCGTCCGCTTCTGGATGAAGGGAAGCGGCCGTTTGATGGCCCATTATGGAGAGAACTTAGAAAGAGAGACGCTCATAGTCAACTTTTCCAACAACTACAACAACTGGACGAAACAAGAGATTTCGCTGAGTCGTTTTATGGCCTCTCAAACAGTGAAAGCGTTGAAGATTGGTTTTAGGAACGATTACCCATCTAATACATCTAAAGAAATGTGGATTGACGACTTTGAGGTGGTTGCGAATGCTTACGACAAGGTTTTCGATCCAGGTGCACAATCTAAACAATGGTCTGCTGCTGAGCATTGGTATCCACATAACGTGCCGACCTCCAGCGACAATGTGCTTATTGGGGGAAGCGCCTTGGTGGGTTCAGTGGATGGAAGTAACACTTATACAGCAAGTGCCAATACTATAGGTTTTGGAACTCAGTTAGGTTATCTTCGAGTGTACCAAGGTTCCATCTTGGAGGCTGCGCAGATTAATTACAGGGCATCTAACAATGTAAATATTTATGACGGCGGCCAGTTGAAAGTTGGAAGCACTTGCTATGCCCAAGTGTTCAAGAGATTCATCGGCTATGACAACGCGAACAGCACCGACCATTGGTATCTGTTTGCCAATCCCACGAGAGGAACCGGCAACCCGCCTTCTGGACTAATCACGGGTGAATACGACTTGTATAGCTTCGACGGCACTGCCAACTTGGAATGGCTCAACTACAAGAACCATAGTTTCAAAATGAGCAACGGCAAGGGTTACCTGTATGCCCATGCCAAGCCCACAACCGGAAGCAATGACTATACTGAAGTTGGTTTCGCTGGTACGGTTAACGCTGCCAATGCAGACCAAACCGTCACCGGTCTCACCTACGGCGAAAACACCGAGGCCAATCCGTTCTACAACTGGAACCTCGTCGGCAACCCGTATCCTTGCAACGCCTACCTGAGCGGCAACCGTGCGTTCTACCGCCTGGAAGAAACCGCCGAAGGCTCAAGGATCGTGCTGGCCGAGGACAACGTCATCAAGCCCATGGAAGGCGTGTTTGTGCAGGCCGCGACTTCTGCCGAAAGCAGCGTCACCTTCACCACCACCGAACCGACACGCAGCAACGGCTTGAACTTCACCATGAGCAAGAAGAGCGTAACGCGCGGCGCCGAGTCGGTCATCATCGACCGCGCCAGCATCCGCTTCGGCGAAGGCAGTGGCATGGGCCACTTAGACCTCATGGCCGACGCCAACCGCCTCTACATCCCGCAGGGCGGCAAAGACATGGCCGTGGTGTGTAGCGAGCCTGCCGGCG
>ONVP01000072.1 GCA_900321315.1 uncultured Bacteroidales bacterium | reverse complement strand
AACTGCCAGCATCTGCATCCAAAAAACGCTCCTTCACCTCAAAACCCAACATTCGGAACGCTACCGTATCGCAGGAGAGAATGGTCACCATAACCGTTTTCTCCCTGTCGTGAAGTTTCTTCAACCCGAGTGACATGCTCCTTACTCCAGGAACGGCATCTGCCGACGCCAAATCTTCCACACAAGGCAAGGCTCGCAGGTCTTCCACAAGAGCTTCTTTTTCCGTCGTGTAGTCGAGGTCGGAGCCCAAAAAATAGAGGTTCTGCAGGTTCAATCCCATTGAACGATTCTCCATGTGGTGCATTTGAAGTTCCATTGTCAGCACCAAAGCGATGAGCACGATGGCGATGACGTTTTGTACCACAATGAACACTTTCGAGAGCACGGTGCGGTTACGGAAACGGAAGGTTCCACGCACCACATCGATGGGCTTGACCTGCGAAACGATGAGGGCGGGCATAATGCCGGCCAACAAGGCTACCACAAACACAATCAGCAGATAAGCAGCAAGATAGCCCGCCGTAAACGGAATCCGTATCGCCACATCGGCCTTTAGCAAATCATTGACCGTAGGCACCAAAGCGTAGGCTATCAGCAAGCCGAAGGCAAAACAGCATAAAGTAAAGGCAAACGCCTCGCCAAGAAACTTCAAAACAATGTCGGATTTCTGCGCCCCAACCAGCCGCCGCGAAGCCATCTCCTTGGCGCGTTTCCCGACCAAGGAGACATTCAGGTTGATGTAATTCAGCAAGGCCGAAATGAGCAACAACAACCCGATAATGATCATCGTGCGAAGCATCGAGCGGTCGCCTTTCCTCAAGCTCGTGTAAACCGGAGCGTAAAACAGCTCGTCAAAGCGCACCATCATAAGTCCTTCCCACGTCGGGCTATCTTCGAATTGTGAATCGCAAAGTGCCTGCAATTTTGCATTCAGTTCTTCTCGGTTCACTTCGGGTCGCACCTTGATGAAAGTGCCGAGATGGGTCCAATGGTTGAAAGGATTGTTGCGATAGGACTGGATTACATACGACTGCCCGTGTTCATAGTTCATCATCACATCGAAATCGGGAAGCAAGGAACTGCCTTTTTCGGCAATGACACCCACGATGTGCAATGTGTCGTCCTGCACAATCAATGGCAGGTTTACTGACTCATCATTCAGTTTGATGGCCAGCTTTTCGGAGATGAATGCCGCATTGCGTTCCGAAAGCATTTCGGGACTGCCTTCCTTGAACGTCATGGGAAAGATATTGAAGAAATCCACATCGCAAACAAACATATTGCCCACAAAGTTTTGTTCGCCAACATGAATCAACAGGTCTTGCTGGAAATGGAAATGCGACACTGTTTCAACCTCGGGCAATTTGCCGTCGAAAACTTCTTTCATGCCGTAGCAATTGAGGAATTGTTTTTTATCTCCCACTGCATAAATCCGCTCGCGGTCGGGATTTTCGCGCGTGACGGCGTATTGCTGCACCACGTAGCAGAAACTGATGATGACAAAAGCGAGCGCAACGCTCAAGCCCACAAACTCAATGGCGGTGTAGAGTTTGTTTCTGGATAAGAATTTTAGGTAGGTTTTCATTATTGTTGATGTTTTTTGCTTTCAGCTCTCAGCAATCAGCTTTCAGCCTCGGTTCATCCAAGCTGATAGCTGATGGCTGAATGCTGATAGCTTTTATTGATTTATATAAGGTGTCCCTCCATAGTAATTAACCACACTATTCTTAATAAAGTATTGAAGCCGCGCGTTAAGGTGCTCGGCGAGGGCGTTGAGGTAGTTGTTTGAGGCGGTTTGGTACTCGATGGACGAAATCAAGCCCTGCTCGAAGCGCTTGGTATTCAGTTCAAAAGCCTCACTTTGCAGATCGGCGCGGGTGGCGGCTTGGCGCAGGGCATCCGCGCTACCGTCGCGGTCAGCGATGGCGCGGCGCACTTCGGCCTCCACCGTCTGGAGCGTCTGCTCATAGTCGGCTTGGGCACGGTCGTAAGCGTTCTTTCGCTTTGCGATGTTGGAATGTTTCGAGAGGCGGTCGAAAATAGGGATGCTCAACGAGAGCGACACCGACTCGCCGCCGTTGTCCTTCAACTGGTCGAAGAAAGGCGTGGGCACATAGCCCTCCCTGCCCGGATAGGTGAAGAAACTCGACGACCAGCCGCCGGAAAGCGAGAGCGTGGGCAGCAGTTGCCATCGGGCCGTCTTCAGGGCGAGGCGGGCGTTCTTCATCGTGCCCTCGGCCAAGGCCACCTCGGGCAGCCATTGTTTGGCCCGATTGACCAACGACGAAACATCGTCCGGGGTTCCCGTAGGGCTGTCACACTGTGGCAACCACATAAATGATTCGTCATCGCGGCTGCCACGATGTGACAGTCCTACAACATCTAAACCTTCAATCTTCAGCGGTTCCTCAATAGGCCAAAACATCACGTCCTTCAAGGTGATGAGAGCATCTTTAACGCGATTGGTGCAGTTCGTCAGTTGGTACTGCCGCTCGGCGAGGTCGCTTTGCACTTGCACTACGTCGGCGTGGGATTTTTGGCCTAATTTCTCTTGCTTGGTGGCCAATTGCACGGCTTTCTCTGCCGTGGCCACCTGTGCCTGCAAAGCCTTCTCCAATTCGGTGTAATAGACCACGTTGCAGTAGGCCTCCATCGTGGCGAGGCAGATTTGGTCTTCCAACTGTTGCTCTTTGGTGAGGCCCATCAGTTGCGCCGTCTTGGTGATTTTCAGGTTGTTGACGGCTTGGAAGCCATTAAACAAGGTAATCCCCGCCGAGAGGCTGTAGCCATTATAAAACGAGGTGACAACGCTATAGGTGTTTGTCTCGGGGTCGAGGCTTCGGCCAAAACTGTAAGAGGCGGACGAGCCACCGTCCAGATAGGGCGTGAAGGCGGCAAGGATGGCATCGCGCCGGTCGATTTGCGCATCGCGGTTATTGGCTTGCTGGATTCGGATTTTGGTGGAATGTTCCACGGCATAGCGCATACATTCCTTGAGGTTCATCGTGACGGTGTCCTGCGCCATGAGGCTCGCGCCCGTCATCAAAAACAAGGCGGTCAGAATTGCGATTTTGTTGGTTTTCATACTTTACACATTTCTAAATATGTATTCGGCCAAACATATTTTGTGCCAAATTTGTAAAATATTAAAAACCAATTATTTACAAAAATCATCTTTGTAAAAAGTGTAAAGTTTCTTTACAGTGGTGTAAAGAAATTTTACAGTGCTTTACAACTGCGGGAAAACCTGTTGCGGAAACTTCTCCATTGCCAAAAGCCGCTTCTCGATGCTTTTCCAGTCCAACGGCTTTCCATTCGCCATTTTTACGGGTGCATTCTTATTGATGTCGGCAAAATAGACAATTCCCTTCAACGGCATTAAGGGGTTGGCATGATACTTTTCTTCGTAGAATTTCAGCATTTGCTCTAACGAAAACATCGAGGAAAGATAAGCCACATCCACGAAATCCTTGATTCTTGTGCCATTACCTGCAATCGCATTCAGTTTCATTGCACAAATGTCCTCCAAACTGGCCAATCTGACACCTTCCTCCAAAACAAAAGGCTTCAGCCAAGGATAGGCATGAGCAATGCAATCCACCTGTACTCCCTCGATTTCCCCTTTCACCGTCGCAAAAGCCAAATAATCCGTCTGCAAATGATAGTTCCGCTCCAAATACTCACGCAACTCGTCCGCCTCAAACTCCTTTTCGGTGAACAAGTCCAAATCAACGCTGATTCGATGTCCTATCTGGAGTGCAAGCGAAGTTCCGCCCACAAGCACAAAACTTTGCAGGCGTTCATCACCCATCAGCCTTTTCAGGAGTTCCAATGTAGCGGCATCGATTGTTTCCTTGTGTAGCATTTCAGTTCCTCCTTCCTCAAATCAAACGCGACGCAGGCAAAGTTCATATCCTTGTCGTTCATGTAAGGGATTTCACGCAAAGCCGCCTTCACGCCCTCCACACCGTACAGGTTGAGAATGGCATAAAAATCGTCCATCCGACCGCGTTCCAACACGCGCTGCACAACCTCATTGCGCATCTGCTGCCAATCGAACTTCTCAAGGTCGAATTCCCAAAGCAAACTCGGCCTCACTTCAGCGTTTCTGTGATTATGGTAATCCTCAAAAGGCATCGCATCAGATTTTTGGCAAAATTAAGAAAAATCCTTCAATTACGCAAGTCTTTTCTCTCGCAAAAGCCCGCGATACAGCCCGTGGACGCAGTTGCCCACCACCACATAGCCTTGCGCGTCATAGTATCGGTTAAGGAATGCATTATCGACAGCGCAATCAAGGCGGAAATACTCTTTGCCCATCGTGGCGGCATATTGCTCGGCAAGATGGAGATAAACCAAGCCTACACCATGTTTTTCGGTATCGGTGGCGAAATTGTGGAGGTAATACGCGCTCCCCTCAACCGTTTCCGGCCAGCGGTCGTCCACCTCTTTCAAAATGGCTCCGCAAACAATCAGCTCCGTGGCCTTTTCCTCTAATACAAACATCTCACCTTCAGCCTGTTTCTGCTCATAATACGACAGCGGGAACCGCCCCACATAATCAGTCACATTCCATTGGCGAATACCCACTTCGTCCATCCAGCGGATGCGGTTCAACACCAATTGGAAAACTGCATGGACCTCGTCGGTAGTGGCCTTCCGAAAGATATATTTATCTTGTGCTTCCATAACACTATTTTGTATCGTCCACGATGCAGGCCACCGTAGTGTCGCCCGTCACATTTACGACGGTGCGCAGCATATCCAAAGGCCGGTCAATGCCCAAAATCAAGGCCAAGCCTTCAATCGGGATGCCGACCGAATCGAGGACAATCATCAGCATCACGATGGAGCCTCCCGGAATGCCCGGCGTTCCGATGGACGAGATAGTGGCCGTGGCCAAAATGAGCAGCATTTGGCTGAAAGTCAAGTCCAAACCAATCACTTGAGCCAAAAACACCGCCGCCACTGCCTGATAGCAACTCGTGCCGTCCATATTGATGGTCACGCCGACGGGAAGCACGAAACTTGAAACCTCTTCCGAAACGCCAAGATGCTTTTGCGTCCGTTCCAAAGTCAAGGGCAAGGTGGCCGCGCTCGAACTTGTCGAAAAAGCCAGCATTTGCACGGGAAACACGGCGTGGAAAAACTGCCCCAACTTCTTCTTGCTAAACACCCTCAAAATCGTGGGATAAACCAAAAAGATGATGACCGCCAAGGCCAAAACGACCGTCAGCGCATACATACCCAAGGCGGAAATGATGCCCACATCGCCTGCGTAATCCACAATCAAGGCCGCCATCAGCGCAAAAACCCCGATGGGCGCAAAAGCCATAATAAAATCGATGATTTTGAGCAAGACAAGGTCCAACTGTTGGAAAAACCGAACCACTGATGGCACTTTCGACGGCCCGACCACAATCAACGCCACGCCGAAAAGCAAGGCGAAGAAGATGATTTGCAGCATCTTGGAGTTGTCGCCCAAGGCTTGAAAAAGGTTCTCCGGCACCATATCAACCACAAACTGCAATGGCGAATCGTCCTGCACCTGCTGCATCTGCGCTTCACGCTCCGCAACGGTCTGCTGGAAGCGTTCCATAAACTCCGTTTGCTTGTCTTTCGGGAAGACCCGCCCCGGCTTGATGAGGCTGACCATCGTCAGGCCAATGCTTACCGCGATAATTGTGGTACATACATATATCAGTATGGTTTTCAGCCCAATACGAGAAAGGTTTCGAATGTCTTTCAGACTGACGACACCCAAAATGAGCGACACCAGCACCAGCGGCACGGCAATCAGTTTGAGCAAGCGCATAAAGACGGTTCCAAACGGAGCCACCCAATCATGCACGAAATCATCCCAATGCAAGGCCATAGCCAAAAAGCCAAAGCCTATGCCCAAGCCCATGCCCAGCAATATCTTGGCATAGAGCGGAATGCGGTTTCTATGGTCCTTTTCTTTTCTCAATTGTGTTGATTTTTCTGTCGCCCTCCTGACAAGCCATCTTTTACATTGGCTCGAAATCTGACTACAAAAATAGGAATTGTTCCATTATCAAAACCCAATCGGTCAGATTTTTTTGAATTTCTGGTAGGCTTGCCAAGCATCCCTACCCTCTTCCTCGGCATGTCCGCCATCGAAAAACTCCACTTGAAACTCCTCCTTGAAAGGTTTCCAATTGCCACAAATCATCCCGTCGAGGGCAACGATTGGCTGGAATATTCCGCTGTTGTTATGGGCTTTATGCCGATGCTCCTGCGGCAAAACGATGTCGCGGCTCTTATAGCCAATCAGATACTCGTCGTAAGGCGGAATCAGCAGGAACTTGCCTTTGCGGAAGCCGCGCGTGCGGCAATCGTCAGTGAGGTAAAAGTCCCTGCCCTTCCATCTCTCTTTGTGAATCGCGTTGCCCAACAGTTCCATTCCCTTGCGGCAATCGCTGATGTTCAAACCCGACCACCAAACGAAGTCCTCCAATGTGGCCGGCTGCCTACTTTGGAAGTATTTGCGGGCCATTAGCATCAAAGCTTCATCCCTGTCCATTTTGCCTGATTTCACCACCTTGTCCTCTGAAAGCGAATAAGTTGCCTTCATCGGCAACAGATTCCCGCTGCACAACGTCCCCGACAATTCGGCCATACGGATATGATACGACAAACGATGCTCGTCCATCTGGATGTCCTTTTCCAACAAGGCTTGCTCAAAGTCCTCTTTCGTCACGCTGCCTTTGTCGGCTGCCGTTTGGACCAATATTTCTCTTATCCGCATCCATTCCGCGTCCGGAATGGAGATTTTGTTGCTGCTCATCCACCCTTTGATGACGGAAGTCGCCTTGGGCGCACACAAATCGAGCATCCACCAATAATCGTTGGCCGACACCAACTGCCAAGTGCCGCGCATCAAGTGAAGGCGGAGGATTTGTCCGCTGTCAAAAGCCGCCTTGAAGGCTTTGGCTGAAGGCTTGCGCGTCCGCATCGCCACAGCCCAGCGCATCATGCGGTATTCTTGCGCTTGGATGGCACCCATGTGGTCGATAACTTCGGCAGGGATACCAAACTGAGGCGCAACAAGTTGCTGGCTTAAAAGTCGGATGGCTATAGGGTTCATAGGCTACTTTTTTGCCACCACCAAGAAATGCGGACTCATGCCCATCATTTCTGGCTCGGTCTCCGTTATCCTGACAATCTCCAAAAGTAGCTCGCGGCTGGCCTCATCCTCCCACTTTTCGGCAAGATGCGGCGTGAACCAAATGCAACCTTCCACGGCAATGGCTTTATCCACTACGAAACCAACTTCCGCAATTTCCGATTTCATCTCCTCGGCAGTCGTGAAATACGCCTCCGCAATGAACTTCGGGTATTCTTTCGGGCGGATATGGTCACCAGTGGTCATCTCGCCCTTAATCATATCGAAAAACACAGGGTCGTCAATGAAGTCGTTCTTCTCGCCATACACCGACAAACCCCAAGTCATGGAGCTGAACTTGGAGATGCCCGCCGCCACCAAAAGACCGCCTTTTTTCAACACGCGAAACGCCTCGCGCAGCGATTGCAAACGGTCTTCCCTATCGCGAAGATGATACAAAGGTCCCATCAGCAACACGACATCCGCGCTCTCGTCGGGTCGATTGACATTCAATGCGTTGCCCGCTTCAGCAACAAAATGGCAATCCTGCATCATATTGGCCTTGGCATAGTCCACGGCACTTTCGGCCAACTCAATGAGATGAACCTCATTGCCTTTCTTCGCCAACCAAGCCGCATACATCCCGATGCCGCCGCCAATGTCGTAAATCACCTTGCTACCATCAATATACCGCGACAGGATTTCTTTCGTCCGATTGAACTCCACAATGCCCAAGCCACGCTCCAAGCGGCCAATTTCAGCGCCGTTGTTATAGAAGTTGTAGATTTCAGTCATGTTCATTCTGTTTTATGGCGCAAAGGTAAGCATTTTTGCCAAAATGTCAGTTTTCCAAATGGCACACAATTTGACAAATGACGCGCGTCGTTTGGATTACTTCGTCGTTCCTCCTCGCAATGACGCGAAGCGAGTCCAAAGACAGCGACAGCCAATTCGTACAAATCCAGACGCTTGCGTCTCAATTTTATAAAAGGAAATTCGTAAAATTCGTGTAATTCGTAGTTAAATAATTGAAATCTATAAATCAAACGAAATATGCAAACAGGTAACATTGGAGTAAAGACGGAAAACATTTTCCCCGTCATCAAGAAGTTCCTCTATTCGGATCAGGAGATTTTCCTGCGCGAAATCATCAGCAACGCCGTGGATGCCACGCAAAAGCTGAAAGCCTTGGCTGCCTCGGGCGAGTTCAAGGGCGAGCTCGGCGACCTCACCATCAAGGTGGAAGTCGACAAGAAGAAAAAGACCCTCACCGTGCGCGACCGCGGTATCGGCATGAACGCCAAAGAGGTCGATAAATACATCAACCAAATCGCCTTCTCGGGTGCCGAGGAGTTCATCGCCAAGTTCAAGACCCAAAGCGAAGCCGAAGCCGCCAACATCATCGGACATTTTGGCTTGGGCTTCTACTCCGCCTTCATGGTCTCCTCGAAGGTGGCCTTGATTTCGAAGTCCTGCAAGGAAGAAGGCAAGAACGGCGTCATTTGGGAATGTGATGGCAGTCCCGAGTACACGATGAACGAAATCCCGAAGGGCGACCGCGGCACCGATGTCATCCTTTATATCAGCGACGATGCCGCCGAGTTCCTCGAAGAAGGCCGCATCCGCGAACTGCTAAACAAATACTGCAAGTTCCTGCCCATCCCGATCCAGTTCGGCACGCGCAAGGTGCAGGAGGAAATCGAGGGCGAGACCGACAAGGACGGCAAACCCAAGACCAAGGAAGTGGAGAAGCCTTGGATCATCAACGACGTGGCCCCGCTGTGGAAGAAAGCTCCGACCGACATCAAGGACGAGGAGTACAACGACTTCTACCACACGCTCTACCCGATGAACTTCGGCGAGCCGCTGTTCCACATCCACCTCAACGTGGACTACCCCTTCAACCTCACGGGCATCCTCTATTTCCCGAAGGTGAAGAACCGCTACGAATTCCAACGCAACAAGATCCAACTCTATTGCAACGAGGTCTTCGTCACCGATAGCGTTGAAGGCATCCTGCCCGAGTTCCTCTCGCTGCTGCATGGTGTCATCGACTCGCCCGACATCCCGTTGAACGTCAGTCGCTCGTTCCTGCAAAGCGACCAAAACGTGAAGAAAATCTCGACCTACATCACCAAGAAGGTGGCCGAGAAACTGGAAGAGCTCTTCAAGAAAGACCGCGAGACCTACGAGAAGAACTGGGACGACATCCGCGTGTTCATCGAATACGGTATGATGAGCGACCCGAAGTTCTACGAGCGCGCCGAGAAGTTCTTCCTCTTCAAGGACACCGACGACAAGTATTACACCATCGAGGAATACAAGGCCCTCATCAAGGAGCAGCAGACCGACAAGGACAAGAACCTCGTCTATCTGTACGCCACCGACAAGGACGACCAATACACCAACATCGAGAACGCCAAAGCCAAGGGCTACAACGTGTTGATGATGGACGGCATCCTCGACCCGCACTTCATCAGCGCCTACGAGCAGAAGGAAGGCGAAAAGGGCGGTGACGGCCGCGCCATGTTTGCCCGCGTGGACTCCAACACTGTGGACAAACTCATCGTGAAAGACGACAAAGAAGCCGAATCGAAACTCGACGACAAGCAGAAGGAAACCTTGAAGGCCGCTTTTGAGAAGGTCATCGACAAGGTGAAGTTCAATGTTGCGTTTAGCAACGAAGGC
>ONVP01000158.1 GCA_900321315.1 uncultured Bacteroidales bacterium | reverse complement strand
ACCTCCAGTTCCAGGATCTCCTCATGCGCCAGAGCCTCGAGCGCAGCCGACAGCGCATCGCGTGCGGAAAGCGGGCTCTTCCAGGCGAGGCCGCACTCGGCCGTCACCACCGTGGGCGTGGGGATGATCCTGCCGGGAACGCCCTGCGCCATGAGCGCGGCCTCGGCCGCCATGGCGTCGTGCGTGGAGGAGAAGGTCACCACGAGGCTCGTCCTGCCCGTACCCATCATCGTCCCCCTGCGATCTCAGAGAGCGCCGCTATGGCGGCATCGATGTCGTCCTCGACGGACACTCCCATAGCGTGATTCCCGCCGCCATCATGAAGAACAAGAAGGGCGAGAACGTCACCCTGACCTCAACGGGCACCAAGTTCGAATATATGGGCGTGCTCACGATCAGTCCCAACGGAACTTTCAAGACCGAACTCGTCCCGACCAAGACATACGCCAAGACAGACAGAAGCGTGCTTAAGGTCATCGATGAAATCAAGGAAGGCTATAAAAAAGTCGCCGAGCAAGTCATCTTCACGAGCGATGTCAAACTTGCCGCTTTTGACGACCAAAACAACCGCCTCGTGCGCAATCAGGAATGCAATATCGGAAACTTCTGCACCGATGCCTACCGTACGGTGTTCGGCACCGACGTGGCTTTCCTCGGCGGCGGAAGCATCAGGGCCGACCTTCCCAAGGGCAACGTGACCTTCAACGACCTTTACACCATGTTCCCATTCGAGAACGGCACCTGCAAAGGCGAATGCACGGGCGAGCTTATACTCGACATACTCGAGTTCTCGGTCGCCATCGCACCGGGCGAATTCGGCGGTTTCCAGCAGGTTTCGGGCCTCAGGTTTGAATACGACTCCAGTATTCCTTCGCCCGTGGTCTATGACGCCGACCATAGCTTCGCAGGTGTCAATGGCGAGCGTCGCGTCAAAAAGGTTGAAATCCTGAACAAGGAAACGGGAGCATACGAGCCTTTGGATGTCAAGAAAACCTATACCTTCGCGGCTTCAAGCTATATGGCCGTTGACCACGGCGACGGCTTCGCCATGATGAGCCGTTGCACCAACATTCAAGATGCAGGCGTCCTCGACACCGACATTATCCAGAACTTCCTGGAAAATTACAAGAAAAACCATGTCGGAACCGAGTATGCCGGCACCGAAGGTCGTATCAAAGACATTAAGTAACAAGCTGAAAAGCAACAAGTAACGGTTGCCCTATCATCGTAAGGCAGCCGTTTTTGTTTTCATTTGCGACAACACCAATCCCACCACAACCACCAAAATGCCGACAATCTTATTCACCGTCAGGGCTTCGATGGCAAGGAGATAGCTGAAAATGGCCGTGAAAACAGGAATCAGGTTGGAATAGACGTTAGCTTTGGAGGCACCGAGCTTGCTGAAGGCGAAGGCCCACAAGGCGTAGGCAATCGCGCTGCAAAACACGCCAAGGCAGAGAATGGGAACGATATATTCGTGCACATTGGCGAAAGCGGAAGGCTCGAAACGCTCCATGATGATGGCCAAGGGAATGAAATAAATCATCCCGACAATATTTTGCATCCAAGTGATAGTCAGTGGTTTGTAGAGTTTTGTCAGGCGGATGAGCGCGATGGAATACCCGACGGCCACCAATACGGCACTGCCGAGGAACAGGATGCCTTTGGGCGAGGCTGAAAATTCGAGGTTCTTGTTGAGCAGCAATACGATAACACCGACAAACGAGATGATGAATCCCACGATGTTCATGGCGGTCAGGCGTTCTTTCAGGAAAATGCGGGCCGCGATGGGTGTCACCAAGGGAATCATGGCGATGATGGCCGAACCGATGACAGGAGAGGTGTTTTTCAGTCCGTAACCTTCAAAGATGAAGTAAAGGAACGGCTCAAACATGGCCGCCAAAGCGAAAAGTCCCAGATGTTCCTTCTTGATTTTTTCGTTCAAGCGGAAAATGAAAAGTATTGCCGAAAAAAAGATGGTGGCCACCACGAGGCGCATGAGGATGGTCGTGGTGGGGTTGAGGCTTCGGTAGGCTTGTGTTGACCAAATGAACGACATTCCCCAAAGCACCATAGCGACGATACCGGCAAAGTGAACGATGTAAGTTTTGTTTTTCATGCCGCAAAATTACGTTTTTTTGAGATAGTTTTTCCGTAATGAAACATTTCGGCAAGATTTTTGTAGTAAATTTGCAGCGTAAAACAGAAATCTAAGTTTAATCATCAAAAATCTATCAAAATGAAAAAGTTAAGTTTTATCTGCATGACGGTTTTGGCCGTTTTCGCAATGGCTTCGTGCCGTGGCCCGATGGGTCCTCAAGGCCCTCAAGGCCCTGCTGGACATGATGGCAATGCCAATGTGGCTTCCTCAACCGTGACGGTGCGTTCCTCTGATTGGGAATGGGTACATAATTGCCAATGGATGGTTACCATCGACTATCCGGCCATCAACAACAATGTGTACAATTATGGCGCGGTGCTCGTTTACATGGATGTGGACGGTGCCTGGAGCCAAGTGCCGCTGACCTATTACTATCAGGATGTGACCCAAGCGGGTGAAACCATCAATTGCGCGGCTTCCATCGAAGTGGCCACCCTCAATGATGGCGGTGTGCGCCTGTTCTGGACGGAAAGCGATTTCTATGACGGAGCGCGTCCGGGAACCCACGATTTCAAGATTGTGGCCATCGAAGCCTCGGTTTACAGCCACCGCAGCGATGTGGACTACAGCAACTACGAGGCTGTGAAGACCGCCTTCCAACTGGCTGACTGATTGGGAATCAAGTGAAAAAATGAAAAGACTCGTCCATTGGGGCGGGTCTTTTTTTTGCATGCAGAATGCGCAGAACTATGGGAAGCGCAAAGCGATGAAATATTTACGGTAGGTTTCTGCGAGTTCTGCGGATTCTGCGTGAGGCAAATCATCCCACCACCAAAGAAAACCACATGAACCCGACATAGCCGAGCGTGAGCAAAGCACCCTCGAAGCGCGAGAGTTTTCGCCCCTTGCCCGTGAAGACAAACAGCAGCATGAGGATGTTGGCGGCAAAGAGAATCATCAGTTGCTTGTTCATCATCGGATCGAAGGGCAACGGCGTGATGAGCGCACTGATGCCCAACACCATGAAGATATTCATAATGTTTGATCCCAATACGTTACCGATGGCGATGCCCGAGTTTTTCTTGGCTGCGGCCACGATGGAGGTGATGAGTTCGGGAAGGGAAGTTGCAGTAGCCACCACGGTCAATCCGATGGTGCTTTCGCTCATGCCCCATTGTTTGGCCAAGATTTGCGCATTGCGGGAAACCAATTCTCCACCAATGTAAAGTCCTATAATTCCAGCAATTAGTGCAAGAATGGTTTTGCCCCACGGCATGGCTTCCTGAATGTCTTCAGTTTCCTCTTGTGGATTGTTTTTCAGCATGGTCAGCAGCAGGTAGGCGAAACCCATCAGCAACAGTGCGAGGCCTTCCATCCAGTTGATTGTGCGTGCTTGTCCCGTGAAGAAATAATTGGCCATCAGGGTGATGGCAAGCGTGGCCAAAAAACCGGCAGGGATGTCGCGGCGGATGGAAACGCGGCTCACGTCGATGGGCCAGATGAGCGAACTCACGCCCAAGATGAGCAGAATGTTCATCGTGTTGCTCCCGATGATGTTGCCGATGGCCAAGCCCGGACTGCCTTTGATGCACGAGAACACATTCACAATCATTTCAGGCAACGAAGTGCCGAAAGCCACGATGGTCAAGCCGATGATGAGCGGCGACAATTTGGCGCGGATGCCCACGCTGGTGGCCCCATTGACGAGCCAGTTCGCGCCCAAAATCAGGGCGACGAAACCGACAGCGAGTAGTAATATTGGTATGAGTGAGGTCATTTTTTTCTTTAATTATGAATGCGGAATGCGAAATTCGGAATATCGCGATGCGACGCAATGAATAATAGTCTGGTTATTTTTTCTGGTTCTTTGTTATCGCTACTAAAATACTAATGATTTCATCACAAAAAGTGTTGATTGGCTCAAACTTTTCATCCGGCAGGTAGTTAGTTGCATGAAGAATATCTATCCAATAACTGGTTTCGCTTGCTTCTTTTAATGCGATGTTCATCTTGGCATAGAAGTCAGGAAGGGTTTGTCCCCTAACTCCTTCAGCCACATTGGCACCAATGCTAGTTCCAGAACGTAATAGTTGCTTGGACATAACATATTCATGCTGAATATCGCATAGCCATTTGTATAAATTGATTATGTCTATGGCAAAATCCCTACTTTTCTTTTTTATTACATTGTCCTTTTTTTTTCCCATATTAGTTCACTTTATTCATTATTCCGCATTCCGCATTCTACATTCCGCATTCCGCATTCCGCATTCATCATTCCGCATTCCGCATTCATCATTCCGCATTCCGCATTCAAAAATAATTCCGTGCCCCAAAAATCTTGCTCCCAACCCGCACCAAAGTCGCGCCTTCTTCGATGGCAATCGGATAGTCGTCCGACATGCCCATCGAAATCTCCTTGAATTGCGGCTGGTCGGGGAAATAATCGTGTTTCAGCGTGTCGAAAATCGCCTTCAGGTGCTTGAATTCCTTGCGGATTTCGGTTTCGTCGTCGGTGAAAGTGGCCATGCCCATCACACCGCAAATGCGCACGTTTTCCATCTGTTTGAAGGCTTCTGAATCAAGCAGTTGTCGGGCTTCTTCGAGGTCGAGTCCGAATTTGGTTTCCTCTTGCGCGATGTGGAATTGCAGCAGGCAATCCACCACGCGGTCGCGCTTCTTGGCTTCCTTATTGATGGCCTCAAGCAGGTTGGCCGAGTCGATGCTGTGGATGAGCGTGATAAAGGGGACGATGTATTTGATTTTGTTGGTCTGCAAGTGGCCGATGAAGTGCCATTGGATGTCTTGCGGCAGTGCCTCATGCTTGTCGCGCATTTCAAGAGCATGGTTTTCGCCGAACACACGCTGGCCGGCATCGTAGGCTTCCTGCAAGTCGCTGACGGGCTTGGTCTTGCTGACGGCCACCAAGGTCACGCCATCGGGCACCGTTGCCCTGATTTTTTCCAAGTTTTCCTTGATCATAATCGTACTTTTGGTGCTGCAAAAATACGCAATCCAAACAATTCAACAATTAAACATCTCAACAATCAACGTTTTTTCCTATTTTTGCACCCAAATTTTGAGAATTATGTTTGAAGGTTTAAGCGAAAAATTAGAACGCTCGTTCAAAGTCCTTAAGGGACAGGCCTATATCACTGAAGTGAACGTGGCCGACACGATGAAGGAAATCCGTCGCGCCTTGCTCGATGCCGACGTGAGCTACAAGATTGCCAAGGATGTGACCAACAACATCAAGGAGAAAGCCCTTGGACAAGAGATACTTACCTCGGTGAAGCCAGGCGAGATGATGGTCAAGATTGTGCATGACGAGTTGGCCGAACTGATGGGCGGCGATGCCGTCGATATTAATCTGAAAGGCCA
>ONVP01000157.1 GCA_900321315.1 uncultured Bacteroidales bacterium | reverse complement strand
GGATGCTCCTATCAGCAGTTATTACAACAATTACCACTTTGAAGGATTAGCCGAGTATCAGGATGGCAATTGGGCCATTCGCACCTGCATCACAGACAACTGCAACTACAGCATTTACCGAAACGATGAGCAGATTGGCGAGGCCCAAGACAACACAAACAGCTTCTTGGCCCCGCTGATTGACAACGCCATAAGCCGGTTCTACGTGAAAACCAAATACAACAACACGGAATCGGGACCTTCCAATGTGGTGAGTGTCGCCAAAGGCAACACAAGTGTCGCCAACTTGAATCTCAGCAAAGACAACAAAATGGTGATCAAGGATGGCACTACACTCACCGTCAGCGGAACGCTTACCAACGACGACGCGGCCAATCTTGTCATTGGCGACATGGCACAGCTCATCCACAGCAACGAAGGCGTGAAAGCCACTGTGAAAAAAGGCATAACCCCTTATAAGACCCAAGAAGATGGCTGGCACTTCATCGCATCGCCTGTCGCAACAAACCTCCTTGCCCCAAGCGAAGTAGGCGGGCTTCTTGGCACCGACAACGACCTGTATTGCTACCACGAGCCAAGCCAAAAATGGATAAACCAGAAGCAACACCAAGACTTCGGCCTTGCCAGCACACAAGGCTACCTCTATAGCTGCGGAGGCGAGTCTTCTGCCGTATCCATGAAAGACCTGGTTTTCGGATTCACCAATGGACTTGAAGGCTGGACCACCTTCAATACCAGCGGCGGCAACGTTTGGTATTCTAATTCTAATGGCGGATTAGTGAGCACAAATGCCAACAATTACCTTGTGTCGCCACAAGTGATATTCTCTTCTTCGACCAAAATACAATTTATAGCCAATAATGGACCGGGAAGGAATGTTAGAGATGTCATCCGAGTGTATTACACCAGTGCCAACTTTGATGCTTATTCCAGCCTCAATGATCTCGAAATGCTTGCTGAATATACATTAACAGCAAATGATACAAAACAGGTTTCATTAAGTTTGCCTGCCGAGATTGAAGGCACCACTGGCCACATAGTTATCTGTCATAGTGAAAAAAAGACAAATTTGACTGTCTCATCTATGAAGATTTCAAACGTGTTGGAGGATCCCAAGTCCATTATCTCCTTCCAAGGGCAGGTGAAAGGCAGCGCAAGCACGGTGCAGGTGCCGTTGAGCCACACGAACAACATCAACTTGGCAGGCTTCAACCTTGTGGGCAACCCATTCGTGTGCAACGCCACCATCGACTTTGGCGACTTCTTTGTCATGAACGCCGATGGCAGCGAAATCACGCTGGCCGAGGCAGGCCATCAAATCGGCCCGTGTGAGGCAGTGTTCGTGAAGGCCACCGAAAGCGGCCAAATCGTCACGTTCAGCAAGGCTGCCACAGCCTCGAAAGGCCATAGCCACCAAGCTGTCCTCGACCTCGTCGTCAAGCGAGGCAAGACCATAATCGACCGCGCCCGCGTGCGCCTCGGCGAAGGCAACAACATGGAGAAATTCAGACTGAACGGCGACCAAGGAAGCCGAATATACTTCCCGAACGGAGGCAACGACTACGCCGTGACCTACATTGCGAGCAGTACAGACGATGCTCGCAACGGCTCTGCAATGGAAACGCCCGTCAATTTCAAGGCCGCCAAGAACGGCACCTACACCCTCGCGGTTGAAGCCAACAGCCTCGACGGGGACTATTTGCACCTCATCGACAACATGACTGGCACCGACATAGATCTGCTGCAACAGCCCGAATACACCTTCAGCGCCAAAACGACCGACTACGCTTCGCGTTTCCGCCTTGTGTTTGCCAACAGCGAGGACGCGAATGGCGACAACGGCAGCGATGCCTTTGCGTATGTCAGCAACGGTGAAATCCGCCTGATTTCGGACGCACGCGGTGCGTCCCTACAGGTGGTGGACATGATGGGCCGCGTGGTCGTTTCTCACGACGGACGCACAGGGAGCATCCCTGCGGCGGGAATGACCTCGGGCATCTATGTCTTGCGTTTGATTGACGGCGACAACGTCAGGACACAGAAAATCGTTATCAGATAACCGCGACAGCGCAAAACAATCGTACAGCGGCTAACCTGAAACAGGTTGGCCGCTTTTTTTGGATAAAAGCGAAACAGAAGCAAAAAAAATCGTAATTTTGCCGCTCATTTAAATTGATTAAAAAATAAAAACTCACTGACAATGAAGAAGTTATACATTCTAATCGGATTGTTCTTGTTTGTCGTGCTTCCGCTCAAGGCCGAGCGCATAGCCCCCGAAACCGCCCGCAAGGTGGCAGCAACCTTCATGACCAACAATGGGGCAAAATCCACCCAACTGACCGACCTCACGAAGGCGGCGGGATTCGCCAATCTTTACATTTTCTCGACAGAAAGCAGTTTTGTGGTGATGGCTGCCGACGATTGCGCCAAACCTATTTTGGGGTACTCACTGAACGACAAATTCGATATTGACGACATGCCCGAGAACATGCGCTGGTGGCTTCAGCAATACAGCGACGAGATTCAATGGGGCATAGAGAATGGCATACAGCCCGACAAAAGCGCTACCGCCGAATGGCGAAACCTTAAGGAAGGAAATTATGCCAAAGCCATGAATGACGTCGTTGTCGGGCCATTGATCCAAACCCGATGGAACCAAGACAGCCCATACAATATGTATTGCCCTTCAGGCACCGTGACGGGCTGCGTGGCCACGGCCATGGCACAGGTGATGAAATATTGGAACTATCCCGAGCAAGGGCAAGGAAGCCACTCCTACACTCCTGAAAAGCATCCCGAATACGGTGAACAAAGTGCTGATTTCGAGCATACCACATACGATTGGAACAACATGACCAACACCTACGGCTCGTCGAGCACCGATGCACAAAAAGAGGCTGTAGCCACATTGATGTACCATTGCGGCGTGGCTGTCAATATGAACTACGGCACCAGCGCGGAAGGCGGCAGCAGTGCCTATTCCTCAATAGTTCCAGACGCTTTGACTGATTACTTCAAATATGCTCCTTCGGCCACCTATGTGTCGCGAGACGCCTACACCCATGCTCAATGGATTGAGTTCTTGAAGCTGGAGTTAGACGAAGGCAGACCTCTGTATTACAGCGGCAGCTATGTCAATACCGACGGTTTCACCGGCGGCCATGCCTTCGTGTGCGACGGTTACCGCACCGACAACTATTTCCACTTCAACTGGGGCTGGGGCGGCAGCAAGGACAACTACTTCGCCATAGGAGCCTTGAACCCCTCGTCGGGCGGAATCGGCAGCGGCAGCGGTTCATACAACCTCAACAATGCCGTAGCCGCTTGGGTTGAGCCTATCAGTAGCCTTGCGGCACCGATCATTTCCGTTGCGGCATCGGGGAGAAACATCATTCTTTCGTGGGATGCCATTGCCAATGCCAGTTCCTACGATGTTTATCGCGACAATGCCAAAATCGCAAGCAACATCACTGAAAACACCTATACCGATAGCGACATTGCTTCCGGATCGTATTATGACTACTATGTCCGCGCTATAAATAGCGACACTTGCTCCAATCCTTCAAACTTCGTCACTGGCATGTCAGTTTTCCGCAACATCGCGCCGTCAAACCTCACCGCCGAAGCGGATGGCGAAAACATTTCACTAAGTTGGACAGGTTACGAAGGAAACCAATCTGTCGAGTTGCACTACGGTACTGCATCCAACAATTTTGGATATGCAGCAGATAGCACTCTCGGCACCTACTGGGGGCAAAGGTATCCGTCCAATCTAATCGCTGATTTCGTCGGCATGGAAATCAGCAAGGTTTCCTGTTGTTTCTTTTATGCTTCAAGCTATACCATGTATATTTTCAACGGGGAACCGACCGAGGCTGACAAACTCTGCGAGCAAAGCCACACCAAGACAACAAATAAAAAAATGGAATGGGTAAGCTTCAATTTAGACTCGCCTCTTCAAATCGATTGCTCCAAGGATTTGTGGATTGTGTTTTACAACAACGATTCCAATGTACCATACCCGGCATTGGTTGGGGAGTATAACGGCGCGGACATTTCGGATGCTAAATACATAGCCACCTCGTTAGAAGACCTGCCGACAAGTTGGTTGAATGAAGATTTTTCATGGCTGTTTCGAGTAAACCTCACCGATGGCATCTACACCTATGCTATTTACGACGGCGAAACGAAACTCAACGAAGAAGGCGTGAGTGGAACGACTTATACGCACGAAAGCCCGACCGGCAACACCATCCACCAATACACCGTAAAGACCAACTACTACGGCGGCGAAAGCAGCCCTTCCAACAAGGCCAGTTTCGCCTTGGGCAACTATGCCATCGCCGAGTTGGACATGGATGCCGCCGACAAGATGATCATTGCCGAGGGCAGCACCCTCACCGTCAGCGGCACCTTTAGCAACAGCAACCCCGCCAACCTCGTCCTCGAAGACGGTGCGCAACTCGTCCACAACAGCGAGGGCGTGAAGGCCACGGTGAGGAAAGCCATTGCTGGCTACGAAAGCAAAGGCAACGGCGGCTGGCGATTCATCGCCTCGCCCGTGTTGGAGAGCATCACGCCAAGCGCCGAAAACGGACTCACCTCCGAGGGCAGCACCTACGACTTGTATTATTATGATGAGCCTGAGCATTTTTGGAGAAACTACACCTCCCATGCCGAGGATTTCGTCATCGAACCCACAAAAGGATACCTTTACGCCAACAGCACAAGCACAACCTTGCAACTTGAAGGCTCACTACGGCCGAGCAACGAACCCGTAACCATCGAGAACCTTAGCCGCAGTGGAAGCACCTTGCAAGGTTTCAACCTCGTTGGCAATCCCTTCGCCTGCAACGCCACCATCGACCAAGACTGCTACATTATTGAGGACGATAAGGTTGTGCTGGCCAGTTCTGCCCCAATCATCGCCCCGTGCGAAGGCGTGTTCGTGAAAGCCGATTCAGATTCCTATAGCGTGACGTTCACCAAGGCAACCGGCGCAAAAAGCAGCCGCAGCAGCAAGAGCCTCGACCTTGCAGTCAGTCAAGGCAAAGCCGCCATCGACAGGGTGCGTGTCCGCTTCGGCGATGGTGCCAACATGGAGAAATTCAGCCTCAACGAACGCAACAGCACACAACTTTGCTTCCAACAAGACGGACAAGACTATGCCGTGGCCTACGCCGACGGACAAGATGAAATGCCCATCAGCTTCAAGGCCGCCGAAAACGGCACCTACACCCTCAGCGTTGAGGACAACAGCACCGATTTGGACTACCTCCACCTCATCGACAACATGACCGGCGACGACATCGACCTGCTGGCCACGCCGAGCTACAGCTTCGAGGCCAAGACGACGGATTACGATTCACGTTTCCGCTTGGTGTTTGACGCCAGCGACGCTTCGACAGGCTCAGCGTCTGATGCGACCTTTGCGTATGTCAGCAACGGGGAAATCGTCGTTGTTGGAAACGCAGTTGGAGACGCAGGCACTGCGTCTCTACAGGTGGTGGACGTGATGGGGCGCGT
>ONVP01000154.1 GCA_900321315.1 uncultured Bacteroidales bacterium | reverse complement strand
AGCAGAAACAAAGGTAACGATAAAGGCTGGACTTTATCCAAAAAGTTCAGCCTGTTTTTTCTACCCACACAAATGTTTAGCGGACAGCAATAATAAAAAGGCTTTTCTTTTAGCAGGAGATTGAATTGTTGGATTATGCAAAATGGAATAGTTCCGTTCCCCGGCATCAAGATCAAGTATGTGAAATCGTTTCCTGGGGTGAAGAAGTGACCATGGTGACGAAATCGCCGCGTTCTTCAAAATAACCAATCAGTTTCTCATAAAACTTGGTCTTGCCCAAAGTCTCGGCATTGCCAATAATGACGAGTTTCATGCGGGCACGGGTGATGGCGACGTTCAAGCGGCGCAAGTCGTTGAGGAAACCAATGCTGCCGCTTGCATTGTCTCGCACCATGCTGATGAGGATGACATCACGCTCTTGGCCTTGGAAACCATCCACCGTGTTGACGGAAACTTGATGGCATAATGGCCTGAGCATACTGTTGTTTTTCAAGTATTTGCGCAACAACCTGACTTGGGCTTTGTATGGTGATATGATGCCAAAATCCACATGATCGCGCAAAAGATGCTCCATCCCGATGAGTTTCACATAGTCCATTAGAGTTTTCATCAATAGCTTGGCTTCTTGGGGGTTGCTTCGGCTTGAATATCGGCTTTGTTGTTCTCCAAACTCAAGTTTTGAGGTATCGACCCACATCAACGGCTTGTCGATAGGTGAGACGAGCCGCTCGGCAACGCTAGGGTCAGCTTTCAGTTTTCCGTGATAGAAATGCCGAGATGAAAACTCCATAATGTCTTGATTCATGCGGTATTGCACGTTTAGCAATGTAACGCACGAAGGTTTGCTTTTCACCATCTTTTGCATCAAAGTGCGCTTCAGGCCCTCACGAGCGGCTTCATCGCATTTGATGGTGGGAGGCAATTGTTGATGGTCGCCGGCAAAAATGACACGGTCGGCCTTGAGGATGGCGGTCCAGCAGGCGGCTTCCAAAGCTTGGGCAGCTTCGTCGATAAAGACCGTGCTGAAGTGGCGACGTTTCATGAGCCGACTCGCGCTGCCGATGAGAGTGCAGGCAATGACACCCGAGTTGGCAAACAGTTCCTCGCGAATCTTCACCTCCAATTCTGTCTCGCGATGCCGCAACTTACGGATTTGGTTGTATTCCTTGTTGCTGAGTTTTGGGCGGCTATTGATTTCGCGTAACGAGCTGCGAATACTGAATAATTCCATATAGCTTGGATGGTTGGCGTAGCGGTATTCGTAGGAACATTGCATCATCACATCGTTGATTCTTAGCGGATTGCCTATTCTTAAAACGGGAATGCCTCTCCTGTGAAGTTGTTCGCTAATCCAGTCAACGGCAGCGTTGCTTGGGGCGCAAACCAGCACCTGCATTTCCCTTTTCAAGGTTTCGCTGATGGCTTCCACGAGGGTGGTGGTTTTGCCTGTTCCAGGCGGACCATGCACGATGGCGGTCTCTCGTGCGTTGAGCACCTTGCTTACGGCGTTGTTTTGGCTGGCATTGAGCCATGAAAGTGGCAAATGACGAAGGTCACGGAAAGTCGGCTGACAATCGCCGATGAGCACGTTTCGGAGGTTGACAAAACCCTCGTCGTTTCGGTCTTTCACCTGTCTCAAACTGTCTTGCATCACTTGATAACTGTAGTCGTCGATGCCTAAAAGCACACCGATTTTGGTACGTGATGCCAAGTTCTGCAAAGCCTTAAAAGTGGGCATGGTGTTGATGGCAATCTCCATGCGGAACTCTTGGACTCGACTGATCGTACAATTGAAGTTGAGTACGCGCATCTGTCCATTCTCAAAACTGAAAAAATCAACGATTTTGCTTGGCTCGAAGTTGCTGCTTGATTCTTCAGGTTGCTCGCCGTCGAAAAACACATCCACCACAAGCTGATTGGCGGTGTTATAAGAGGTATTGCCCAAACGAATCGGATACCAGCAATCACTTTCGACCACGTCGCCGTTCATTGGTGCGCACTTGACGGTTTCGAGGTAAGTGGCCTTCTCGAACTCGTATTCCTTTCGGAGAAGGTCTGACTGCTTTTGTATGGATTCGAAAAGATGCGACATTGTTATGCGTTTCGGATTCATTGAGCATGTATGATGATGGTTTCAGGCTGATTTATAGTGATATAACGCACCGTCACTTCGGGTTGCCGATGGTCTTCAGCCTTCACTTCGCAATCGAATGTTACTTCCGAAACGCCTTCGTCCAAGAAGGGAATCCCTTGCATTTTAACTACCTCTATCTTGTTGAAATTCAAGTCGGTGATATAAGCGGCACCGTCGAAATCGAGGATGAGGTATTGTCCGGCTTTGAGGGTGCTGGGGAAAACGAGTTCGCCGTTGGGCGTGTTGAAAACGGGGTCGCTGATGCTGCCTTTGCCTTCCACGCAGATGCGCATGGCGAAACGGCCCGCGTAAGGGCTGTTCCATTCCCAATGGTCGTCGGTGAAGTTGCAGAAATAGCGGCGCGAAATGTGCTGGTTATAAAGCAAATAGGTGCTGTCGTCAGCCTTTTCGAGGTGCCAGTTTCCGTAAGGGTCTTTGAACATCTCTTTTTGTTCTGCGCTAAAAATGCTATCCAAACGCAGTGATTCCCATATATTTACGGTGTTTAATATTGCATCGGTGAGGCCGTGTTTTTTCATGGTTTCCGCGCTGAAATCGAGGCCAAAACCCGCGTCGAAGGCGGCGGCTTTGCTGAGAAACCACTCCAATTCCTCAAGTGTGGTGGCTTTGCGGTTTTTGTCGGCCAACAAGATTTGGAAGTTTCCTATCATCCACGGCATCATGTTTTTGCGATAAAAATCCTGTTTTTCAGTCAAGGTTTCGATGATTTTGGTGCGCATCGATTCGTGCCAAATTTGGTTCTCATTGACGCGACTCAGATAAGGCCACGAAGCAGGCGTGAGCTGGTCGGCTTGCAAAAGCTTGTCGGGGTTGTATTTGCGTATCGTGTCCAAGAAATGACGTATGGCTTCGTCGCCGTGCTCGTTGTAGGCATAACTTTTTAAGTCGTTGAAAATAAGTAAGTTGAAATCTGTTTTTGCATATTCTTTGGCAGCGGCTTGTGCCATCTGGTTTTGCAGTTCAAGGTCGGGGAGGAGGGTGCGCTCGGGCGTGTCCCAAAGCTTGTATATCACAGCGTTTTTGCCGTGTGCCGCTTTTTTCGTGCCGAATGCGCCGCGCACGCAATGGTAGAACAAATGGATGTTGCCGGTTTTTTCCGTCGTGCGGTAGGTGACCAGCTCGTCGTCGATTTGCAGCACGTTAATGTTTGCAGGCTGGTCGAACAGCTCTGAATGATAGACGGAGAACTCTGTTTGTTGCTCATCTATAGGCAGTTGCAACTGCAAAACACCTTGTTTCAAAAGGTGTTTTGAGGGTTGGGGCGAAACATATTTGCTATTGGTCGGAACGCGGTTGGCCAACACCGAAAGCCCCAAATCCAAACCCGCCTGACGGCATTTTTCCATCAGGAAATCGGTGTCTTTTGGGTTGTAATCGGCTATCAGATAAGACTTTGTGCTTCTGGAAACCAAAGGCTCTTGTGCGAGCGAAACCAGCCCGCCCAACAGGAGCAAAACGATGGCTAAAGTCCTCTTCATCAGTCGATTCCTCTCAAGTCTTTGTAAAGTTGCACGGCGTAAAGGTCGGTCATGTTGGAGATGAAGTCGATGACGGACTGCAGCTTGGCGTAGGTGCCGTCGGTCGTCGCTTTGAACTGCTCGGGAATAAGCGACAGCAGCTTTTTGTTATAAGGTGTGTCGGGGTTCAAGACGGCGTCGGTGAAGTCCTCCAACAGCGTCCCGATGACGTTGAAGCCTGTCAGCTCGATTTTCACCACGGACGGATGGTGGTAGATGTGCTTCACGGAGGCATCGCGGCAGATGTCGAGTGCAGTTTTCTCGAAATCAGGGAGATGCGAAATCAAACTCTGCTCGAAACGGCCTTCCATGATGGCATCATAGTTCTTGACGAAAATGTCGCTCGCACAGTTCACCAACTTGTTGATGAGCATGGCGCGAAGGAAAGCCATACGCTCGTTTACGTCGCTTACTTCATTGTAAGCCAAATCTTTATGATTGTAGAAATCCTTGTCCTTCTCTGTGTTGAAGAAGCTGAGGAAACAGCTTTCGATGGCCTCGGTGCTAATGATGCCGCGCTTGTGGGCGTCTTCCATGTCGAGAACGAGGTAGCAGATGTCGTCGGCGGCCTCCATCATATAGGAAAGCGGATGACGGGCGTAAACGAGGTGTTCGGAGTCGATTTTCGGGATGCCGCATTCGTTCACAACTTCCTCAAAGGCAGGAATTTCCGAGTAGAACACGTTGTATTTCTTGCGCTTGCCTTTGTCGAAGGAAGGGTAGGGGTATTTCAATAAGGTGGCCAAGGTGGCTGCGGTGAGCGAGAATCCGCCCGCGCGCCGTCCCATGAACTGGTGAGTCAGCTGGCGGAAAGCATTGGCGTTGCCCTCGAAGGCGATGAGGTCGCTCCATTGTTCTGGCAAGACATTGTCTTTCAGTTCCTTGCCTTTTTCGTCCTTGAAAAAGCTGCTGATGGTGTCTTCGCCCGAGTGACCGAAAGGCGGATTGCCCAAGTCGTGCGCGAGGCAGGCTGAGGCTACGATGGTCTCAATGTCGGACTGGCGTTCTTTCAGTTCGGGGTGTTTCTTGGCCAGTTTCTCCACTGTGCGGCAGGCGATGGAGCGTCCGACGCTGGCCACTTCTAAGCTGTGTGTCAGGCGATTGTGCACCATTTGTGCGCCCGGCAAGGGAAAAACCTGCGTCTTGTTTTGCAGTCGGCGGAAGGGGCTGCTGAAGATGATGCGGTCGTAGTCGCGCTGGAAGCTGCTGCGGATGTCCGCGCTCTTTTGCGGCTGCGCGTATCGTTTGTTGCTGAGGAGGTCGGTCCAGTTCATGGGTCAATGATTTAACTTCGATGAAGTTTCAATTTGCCGCAAAATTAGGAAAAATCTTTAGTTATGCCCGAGTTTAGGAGCTTTTTGTCAATTTCCAGCCTGGAAAAGGAAGAATCCCAAATTGGAAGTTTCACATTTAAACAAAGAAAGGCAAAGAAAAATAAATTCGTTCCTATAGCCTTTTGAATCAGATTTTTTTGTACTTTTGCCGCCGTTTTCAAAAAAGCGCTTTTTATGATCAACATAACCTTCCCTGACAACAGCGTCAGACAATATGAATCGGGCGTAACGCCGCTTGACATCGCCAAGAGTTTGAGCGAAGGTCTCGCGCGTAACGTGCTGTCGGCCAAAGTGAACGGCATGATGTGGGATGCCATGCGCCCCGTCAATGAGGATGCCACCATCCAACTTTTCACTTGGGACGACCCCGAAGGCAAGGCCACGTTCTGGCATTCGTCGGCACACCTCATGGCCGAGGCCATCGAGGCATTATATAAAGGTGTGAAGTTCGGTATCGGTCCCGCCGTGGAAACAGGTTTCTATTACGACATCGACACGGGCGACATCACCCTCACCGAAGCCGACCTGGTCAATATCGAGAAGAAAATGCTCGAACTTGCCCGCGAGAAGCAGACCTTCGAGCGCG
>ONVP01000344.1 GCA_900321315.1 uncultured Bacteroidales bacterium | reverse complement strand
TTTCTCGTAAGTGTGTACTTTTTGGCGGCAAGTGTGTACTTTTTGGCGGTAAGTGTGTACTTTTGTTTTCGGCTTTGGCGGGTCATTTCCCGTGGTAGCGTTCCTTGAAGGCCTTCCAACGGCGGCTTGCGATGGGGAACACGCTGCCGTCGTTCATCACGGCGTTGTGCAGACGGCGGCCAAGCGTGACCACTTCCTTGGTGTGCCTGAAGGCCACGATGACGCTATGGCTGATTCTGAAGAAGTCAGCCTCGGGCAACGTTTTTTCGAAGAAAGCCAAAGGTTTTGTGAAGGTGTGCTTGGTGCCGTCGGCGAAATGGAGGTCGCAAACGTATTCGTCGCAGCAGACGTGGCTGAGTTCGCTATGTGCGATGCGTTTCGTCGTCTTCCCCGATTTCAGGATTAGTATGTTGTGATTCTTCTCCATAAAAGGCGTTCACCATTTCGTCTGATGCTTATTAACTTAGTGGGCATCGCCAAACGCCTCAAACACTAATAAGCACGAAAAAGCTCACGCCAAAAAACGTGAACTTTCCGCTGGCTTATCCTCGTGTTTGTAGAAAATTGGCGATTTCACTAAGTGAGAACAAGAGCGCAAAAGCTCGATGGTTTGTTATGTTATGTGGTTTGTGTTTCTGTTGGGTTGTTCGGGGTTTAAGTAAGTGTTCAGAATTAAACTACAGTTATTCTTTTGACTTCGGGACTTTTTGACCATGACCACTGACCATGACCATGACCGCTTTTACGGGAAGCTATAGTTTCAGCCTTGGGATAAAGCGGTCATTGTCATAGTCACAAGTCATAGTCCCTTGGCTCGCGTCAATATGGAAACTAAATATGCTCATCTACTAATAATAGGTGTCAATTGTCGGCAAAGGTAGGGAAAAAAATGTTGCTGGAGCTTGAAACATTTCCAATTTGGTGTTTTTTTTCGCAAATGTGTACATTTTCTCGCGGCAAGCGTGTGCTTTTTTGTTCATCTCCGCAGTACAGATTCTTAATTAAAAAAGGTGTTCCTTATCGGTTTTAAGAATGCGATGAACATTTTATAGGGGTGATTTCACGTCTATTTGGAAAGTAAGTCATATTTTTGCAAAAAAAATCGAAGGATGAACGTGAAGTTTGACGATATTTATGGTTTGTTACACCGCACGGAAGGTGCTGTGATAGAGTATAAGACGGCTCGTGGCGGATTTCCTCTGTCGTTCTGGTCATCATTCTCGGCATTTGCGAATACCGATGGCGGTGTGATAGTACTTGGCGTAAAAGAGAAGAACAATTTGCCGGTGGTTGACGGATTGACGGAAATGGAAGTTGTTGACCTGAAAAAGAAGTTTTGGGACATGGCCCATAATCCGCAGAAGGTGAGTTGCCAGCTGCTTGATGACAAAGATGTACACATGGAAGAGATTGCCGGAGAGGGCTGGGTACTGGTGTGTGTGCGGTGAGGGAAGCCTTGGCTAATGCTTTGATTCATGCACAGCACAACTCAATGGGTAATGTGGTGGTGGACGGTTGGGTTGACAGAATAGTGATTAGCAATCCCGGTTCGATGCTGGTGAGTGTGAGCGAATTCTACGAAGGACAGCATAGTGTGTGCCGCAATCCGCTGTTGCAAAAGATGTTTGTGTTTATTGGTGTTGGCGAGAAAGCTGGAAGTGGTGCAGATGTGATAGTGAAAGGATGGGAGGACCAGAAGTGGGCTAAACCAGTGCTGAACGAGCACATTGAGCCTGAAAGGGTAGAGATGGTGATGGAAATGTTTAAGGGAGAAGACGTGGAGTCTGGTTTTATCGGCAAGGAGTTGGCAAGGAGTTGGCAGGGAGTTGGCAAGGAACTTGGCGTGGACTTCCAAATCTTGGAGCGCATTGCCAATTATTGCAAGGAGCCAAAGTCGCTGGCGGAGATTGCCAGGCATTTGGGTCTCTCTGACCGATATAAGATGAAAAAGAAATATATCGACCCGTTGTTGGGCAGGTATTTGGAAATGACGTTGCCCGAAACTCCTAACAGTCCTGCTCAGCGGTATGTGATGACGGGGGTAGGCAGGGCTATGGTATAGCCTTTTTGCTTGGATGAAAGCAGAGATAGTTTCTTTTGTGGGTTTTCTGCCATTTCATTATTGTTGGTGCAGTCCTCTTTGTAGGCATCATCAGTGAATACCTCGGCGATTTCATGCAAGCGATGCGCTATATCCATCTTTATATCCATCGTTCACTCTATTTTCACCCGGTTAATTCTCCCAAACAGCCGCGTATTGTCGAAATACACGCTGTAGGCGTAGCCGCCATGCACCTTGAACACGCGCGGAAAGCTTTCGCGACAGGCCTGCTGTCCCATGCCGACGGTTCCGGTTGTTGGGTCGTACAGGCCGAGATAGCTGATGCCGTCTTTCTCGAACAGGCCATAGGTCTTTCCGGTG
>ONVP01000153.1 GCA_900321315.1 uncultured Bacteroidales bacterium | reverse complement strand
TGCTCTTGCGGCGACGAGCCGAGGATGCGGTCGGGCATGTTGTCCCAGTCGTAGTAGGTGGCACCGAAGTTGGCCGTGAGTTGGCCATAGTTCGAGTGGTAGGAATGGCTCCCCATGCCTTTGGTGGGATGGTTCCAATGCTTCATCACTTGGCTCATGGCCGTGGCCACACAGCCCGCATAGCACCTTCCGCCTGGGCCGCTCGACGATTCGGGGGCGTAGAGGTTGTATGGCGAGTCTTGGTTCCACTTGGTGGAGCAGATGTATGTGGCGGCCTTGCCACCGTTGCGTGAGGGAAGGGCGTTCCCGTTGAGGAGCGCCTGCCATTCGGCCTCGGCCTCGGGCACAAGAACGGCATTGCGGCTCGTGCGGGCCTCGATGATCCTGTCTAAATAGAACGCCAACTCGGGCGACATGTTCTCGGTTTCAAACGGGCCTTCGTCCGAATAGCCCACGATGGGACGGAAACGGTCGTCAGCCGAAACAACGACAAAACCGTCGTTGCCCGAATTGAAGGCAAAGAAGCAAATCTCGCTTCTGTCGGAAATGCCAGTGTAAACCAATTTCAAGTCATTGGCTCTCAGATGGTTATTTGTCTTAGATTGTAGGAATTCTTGCCCAACGGTCTTGGCGGTTTCCACATCAACCGGACGGGCAATCAGTGCGTTCAGGCCACAAAACATGGCGGCAATGAGTAAAAATCGGTGTTTCATTTGAAGTTGAATTAAATTGCAAAAAAATCGGTCAAAAGTACACAAAATATCGATATGCTCAACAAATTGGAAAAATATTCGGTTGCTCGGCGTTTTTTTGAAATTGGTAAAGATATTTACAGTAGGTATGTTTACTTTTTCTATCTTTGCGCGGAATTTGCAAAACAAGGAAAAATGACATTCGCCCCCACGAAATACCGACTGCAAACCGTGGCTTCGGGCCGCGTTTTCGACGACCAAGGCTGGACTTTGGACGACCCGCAGTGCGACAAGCCGAGCCTTGTGCGCCCTGTCTATGGGAATAAACAACTCAACGTGAAGGAAGGCAGTGGCTTGGGTCTCTATCGCTTCGCCGACTGGCTGCCCGTCAAGACCATGCTGGACAATCCTTCTGAGCCGATAACCTACAAGAGCGAAGGCCTTGCCAAACGCTTGGGATTGAACAGCTTGTATGTCACCTTCAATGGTTGGTGGCCCGAGCGCAACGCTCGCATGTCCACCTGCTCGTTCAAGGAGATGGAAGCTTATTCGGTGTGTGCGCGTTTGGGCAACGACCTGAAAGACAAGACACTCGTGGTGGCCTCGGCGGGCAACACGGCACGCGCTTTCGCCAAGGTGTGCTCCGACAATGGAATCCCTCTGCTGCTGTGTGTGCCGCAAGACAACACCACTGCCTTGTGGTTCGACAAGCCCTTGAACGACTGCGTGAAACTCATCACCACGGAGAGCGGCAGCGACTATTTCGATGCCATCAACCTCTCGAATGTGGTGTGCGAGCTGGATGGCTACCTTGCCGAAGGCGGTGCGAAGAACATCGCTCGCCGCGACGGAATGGGCACCACGATGCTGTCGGCCACGACCTTCATCGGCCGCACGCCCGACTTCTATTTCCAGGCCGTGGGCAGCGGAACGGGAGCCATCGCCGCATGGGAAGCCAATTTGCGCTTCATCGCCGACGGACGCTTCGGCCCGGACAAGGCTCGCCTGATGGTGTCGCAAAACAAGCCTTTCGTCCCGATGTACGACGCTTGGCGCGTCGGCTCACGTGCGCTCTTGCCCTACGATGCCGGCCAAGCCCGCAAAGACGCCGCCGAGATTTGCGCCCCCGTGCTCAGCAACCGCAAGCCGCCTTACGGTTTGGCAGGCGGATTGTATGACGCTTTGATAGACACCAACGGCGACATTTTCGCCGTCAGCAATGCCGAGGCCAATGCAGCCAAGGCCTTGTTTGAGGGCACCGAGGGCATCGACATCTACCACGCTGCGGCGGTGGCCACGGCCTCCTTGCAGCAGGCAGTGGAAAAGGGAGTGGTGAAGGCGGACGACGTTGTCATGCTCAACATCACGGGCGGCGGCGAGCGCCGTTTCCAAGCCGAGCACGAGATGCATTACTTGCGGCCCTCTCACATTTTCAAAATCGGTTTCACGAAAGAGGAAGTGGAGCGGGTTTTGGCCACGATGAAATAAGTGCCTGGCTTTAAGTCGTTGATGATTAGGAGAATGGAATTTCCCTCTACGGCGTGGCTGCGGAGAGTCTTTCCGTGGATGTCGGTCAATGTTACGTTCTGCAATCCTTCCGCCCCAACGGTCACGTAATCCGTTGCTGGATTTGGGAAGACGCTGACTTTCAGCAGGTTGTTTTCGGTGGTTTGAGACAAGTCCAAAGGAGTCACCCAAAAAGTGACCAGGGCCGTGTTGCAGTTGCAGGGAATGGTCATTGGGATGTCTAACCAAGCTACCGTTCCAGGTTCAATTTCGGGGCGCAGCGTGGCGTAAACGGTCACTCTTACGGTTTCGTCAGGCTCGGTGTGGAAGGTGCGTCCGCTTATGCCGTTGGCGTAGAAACTGAAGTCGGTGAAAAACTCGTTGGACGGATGCACCGTGATGTCAATGGGATCGTAGCCTGTGTTGTGGATGAGGAAATGGAAGATGGCCTCGGTGCCGGCAAACATGGCCGTGTCGCCCGTAATGGCCTCAGCCTCGAAGCTGTATTGCTCCACCATGTCGATGTCGATGTCGTCGATGGTGAGGCAATTGCCCCGTTGGCCGATGGCATGGATGGCAATGTATTCGCAATTTTCGGGAAAAGTGTCGATGTAGGCCGAGAATTTTTCGTAAGTGCCGCTGGCCACCGTTGTTGAGAGTAGCGATGTGTGCATACTGTCGGCATGGGGGGCGCTGCCGGCCCAGAACTCAATTTGGGCGCTGCCTTCGGAGATGGCCCAGACGTTGATGCGGTATCTCATGCCCTGAATCAGATACAAGGGCATGAACATCCATGCGTCGTCGGCGTTGGCGAAGGCATACCAGTTGCCGCTGTGCGGAATGCGGTTGTGGTCTTTCTCAAGGTAGCCGCACAGCCACGAGTCGTCGTCGCAAGTCCAGCCGATGGGCTTGGTCAAGTCGTGGTTGGCGTATTCAAAGCCTTCGATGAGAATGCTGCCTGCCGGGCCGACGTTGCCGCAAGGCTTATTAATAATAAGGTGAAAAACAGTTTTTTCATTGTGTTCTTTTTATTTGGGTCATTACCATTATGTTGTCGTGGTTTAGCCTCACCCTCAGCCAACGCTCGATGCGGTCGTGCAACTCGGCGTTGGTGGGTTCCTTGGTGGTGATGAAGGCCACGATTTGCTCTGAAACGGTGTTGGTGTCGCAAGCCATTGTGGAGCCTCGGCTCAGGCTGACTGCGATAATGGTCGGATACTGAGCGAAAAGCTCTTTTGAGATGGCCTCGATCGGAATCTCTTTCGACTTGAAGTCGGTGAGCGCGGCTTCAAGGTTGGCGATGCTGTCGTTCAATTGCTTGATTTGCAGGTCGTTATGCTCATAAATCCCTTTGATGATTTCGGCTTCCGAAAGGTCTTCCCGCACGCTGGTGGCGTCTTCGTGGAACACGATTTGGCTGCGCGTGATGCCGTATGTCTCGGCATCGTAATAGAATTTCTCCTTGGCCTCGTGGGTGAGCGTTTCGCCAGCGAGGAAAAGTTCAAGTTTCGGCGACTTGCGCGAATAGGTGGCCTTGTGGTCGTAGATGAAGCACTTGCCGAGGTTCTTGTTTTCCGTCACGATTTTCTCCGCGTGGATTGTGAAGTTGTTTTCCTTGATGACGCTGATGGCGGAAATGATGCTCGGCACGATGACGATGATGAGGATGGCCACCAGTCCCTTCTTGGGCAGCCGCTTATGGCTCTCGTCGGTGGTCTCGACAATGGGGAAACGGAAATACTTGACCGCCGCGAAGGTGGCCAAGGCGATGAAAATGCTGTTGATGAGGAACAGGTAGAGCGCCCCGACGGCATAGCTCCAGTTCCAAATGGAGATGCCGTAGCCCACGGTGCAGAGCGGCGGCATCAGCGCCGTGGCGATGGCCACGCCCGAAATGACCGTGCCCTTGTCCTTGCGCGATGTTTCGATGATGCCCGCCAAGCCGCCGAACAAGGCAATCAGCACATCGTAAATCGTCGGGTTGGTTCTTGCCAAAAGCTCCGACGGGTTGGCCAAGCTCAAAGGACTGAGAAGGAAAAAAAACGTGGAGGCCAAAATGCTGATAATCACCATCACGCCAAAGTTTTTCAGCGAGTTTTTCACCAGTTCGTTGTCCTCGGTGCCCAAACCCAAACCGAAACCCAAGATGGGACCCATGACGGGCGAAACCAACATCGCGCCGATGATGACGGGGATAGAATTGACATTCAGGCCGACTGAGGCGATGATGATGGCACAGGCCAGAATGAACACGTTGGTGCCGCGAAAGGCGATGTTCTTGCGGATGGAGGTGCTCGCGTTGTCGTAGTCGATCTCGTCCGAGAAATGGATGAGCGAGCGGAGGTATCGGAGTGTTTTTTGGAAAATGTTCATGGTCTGGATCGTTGAAATGAAACTGCAAAGAACCGAAAAAATCGTGAATTGCGCAAGTGTTTGTTCACAAAACACCAGCCAGCACCATGGCAACCTGCTCCAACCAATGCTGGTCGGTGGCGTCGAAAGTGGCCAAACGCTCGCTGTCGATGTCCAAAACGCCGACGACTTCACCTTGTTTCATTAATGGCACCACGATTTCGCTCCGCGACTCGCTGCTGCAAGCGATGTGACCAGGGAATTGCTCAACATCCTCAACCACAATGGTTTTTCCTTCTTTCCATGAAGTGCCGCAAACACCTTTGCCGTGGCCGATGCGGGTGCAGGCCACAGGGCCTTGGAACGGCCCGAGCACCAATTGCTCGCCGATGACGCGATAGAAGCCCGTCCACCAGAAGTGGAAAGCCTCTTGAATCAGTGCGGCCACATTGGCCATGTTCGCGATGGGGTCGGTTTCGTCTTTCACTATCGCCTTGACTTGGGCGAGGAGGAGTTTGTAGGATTCGTTTTTGTCCATTTTTTGTAATTTTGCACGCAAAATTACAAAAAAATGAAAAAAGACATACCCGTATTGCTGCTCACTGGCTACCTCGGCAGTGGCAAGACCACTTTGGTCAACAAGATATTGAACAACCGCAAAGGCATCAAGTTTGCCGTGATTGTCAACGACATAGGCGAAGTGAACATCGATGCCGACCTGATTGAAAAGGGTGGTGTGGTCGGCCAAAAGGATGACAGTTTGGTCGCTTTGCAGAACGGCTGCATCTGTTGCACCTTGAAGATGGACTTGATTCAGCAACTGCACGAAATCATCGTCATGCAGAAGTTCGACTACATTGTCATTGAGGCCAGCGGCATTTGCGAGCCGGAACCGATTGCCCAGACGATTTGCTCCTTCCCCGATATGGCTTGGCAACTCACCAAGGACGGCTTGCCCATCTTGGACTGCATCGTGACCGTGGTGGATGCCCTTCGGATGCAGAGCGAGTTTGGTTGCGGCGACGACTTGATGAAGAAAAACTT
>ONVP01000152.1:5642-6617 GCA_900321315.1 uncultured Bacteroidales bacterium | reverse complement strand
GCCTTTAAGATATTGCTGGCCTTGCTGCCGTCCCGCGACTCGCCGCCATCCTTGCGCACCTGCTCCAGTGGCACCCATTTGCCGTAATAGGCCATGAGCATACAAAGAGAGGCCGCGCCGCACTCCAGGGCCTCCATCTGCATGACCACCGGCACTTTGGCCCGACCTTTGGTGATTGGTTGTTTGATTCTTTCTGCCATCTGGTTCACCCGCGTTTCAGTTGGTCACATAGGTGATGGGGGCGATTTCCTGGGTGCTGCCGTCCTCGTTATGCACTTCGATCCGGCCCAGCACGCTCCAGGCCAGCATCCCCAGGAGCAGCACCACCAGCGCGATCAGCACGATCCACACGGACGGGGACGTGACGCGGATGTAATCGTTCAGCTGCTCCGGGCTGGATACACGCTTGATGCTTTTTTCGCGGAAAATCCCGCCGCCCTGCTTTTTCTGTTCCATGGTTTTCCGTCCTTTCGATATGAGGCTTATCTTTTCTCCAGCTCGTTGGTCACAAAGGCAAAATACTTTTCCCTGATCTCCTTGGCCTGATCCCGGCGCAGCAGGAAGGTGAACCCGTCCCGGGTGGTGCAGTCCCGGAAGGTCATTTTGGAGATGTGGCGCATATTGAGGATCACGCCCTTTTTGATCTGAATAAAGGAATCGTCCATCATTTCACTGATCTCATGGAAGGGCTTGCGGATGGAATACACCGTGGCGTTCAGGCAGGTGATCACCGTGTTATGCCCGCTGCTTTCGACGCGGATGATTTCGTCCTGGTACAGCACGTTCACCGCCCGGTCGATGTGGATGGTCAGGGTGTGGCGCGGCGCCGTCCTGTTTCCGAAACGGCGGAACACCTCCACGATGTCCTCCTGGCTGACGGGCTTCACCAGATAATGCAGCGCTTCCACGGAAAAGGCGTCCAGGGCGTGCTCCCGGCTGGTGGTAAAGAAAACCACCGCCGTTTGGGGCGACAGC
>ONVP01000152.1:0-5627 GCA_900321315.1 uncultured Bacteroidales bacterium | reverse complement strand
TTTTCTTCTTTCATATAAATATCGCAGAACAGCAGATCGTAGGCCGTCCCATTCTGCACCGTGTCCAGCAGCGTCTTCCCGTCCTGAAAGCAATCCACCCTGTAATCGCCCTGAACGTTGAACACCATTCTTTCGATTTTATAAATTTCATCCCGGTCATCATCACAGATGGCTATGAGCATTCCCGAACGCCTCCTTTTCTTCCGGATAAGACCGTGCGCATTTTCACGCAGGTTCTTTTGATTTTATTATAATGGGTTTTTTTCGGCTTTCAAGGAAACCGGCACAACTGGTAGGTATTCTTGGCACAACTCGTCATGGCCACTGACAAGTTTTATGAAAAAGAGCAACCTCAGCGCATTTATGACCTTTCAGCGGGTGTTGAAGGCGCGTTGTTTTCTTGAACGGATCAAGGTTCTGTGGTATGATAGGAAAGGAAAAAGCTGGGCTCACCTCATGAAAAAAACGCCGCGGGATTACGGAGGCAAAGGGAATGGAAAACAAGCGAAAGCGGAACAAGTTACTTGCCGGGATAAAAGCCCATATCCCGTTTATCCTTGGTATCTTTTTGTTTTTGGTCGTTCTTATCATTTGTGTGCTGTATATCCGTTGGAGCGTTACTCCAATGGAAAAGTATGATCTGAGTCCCGGCAACGTGCCGGAACGCTGGCGCTTTTCTTTGACGGACGGCACCACGCTGACGCCGGAGAACAGCCGTCTGCCCCTGGAGGGTGAAAACGCGGCGGTGATCTGCGAAACGGAAATCGCGGAGGATGTAAGGCTCGTAAAGCCCGACATTCTGGGCAGGGAAGAAGGCGTCGGTCGAGTAGGCCTCGCCGTAAGTGTAAGGCACGTCGTCGGGGTTGATGTTGCGCGGGAAATCGCCTTTCGATGGCGCGACTTCAATTTGATAGTCAGTGAATTGCGCATCAACGACACGGATGTTGTAATGTTGCCTGTCGCCGACCATCACGGGCACGGCAATCATGGGCAGGTTAGGCTCGCCGGCTTCGACGGTGCTGACCGTCCGAGGCACGGAGATGATGTTGGCCGCGCCGCGAGGCGTGTTCACCTCAAAGGCATAGAAGCCAGAAACTTGCAGATTGACGGTGATTCGGTTTTCCGACGAGGAAACCAACGTCGTTTGGATGGTGCTCGGAACATCGCTCTTGATGGCGACCCACTGCTGGCCGAAAGAGGCAAGGCTCAGCATGACGAGCATGATGGAAAGGATATGTTTTTTCATAGTTGGTATGATTTGTTTCGATTAAGGGGCAAAAATAGGTGTTTTTTCTGAAACGTGGTTGGTTTTTTGGACAAAACCGATAAAACTTTCAAAACTTTTCAAAATTTGGGTTTGGCAGCAACACAATCGTGTTGCCGCCGGAAAGTCGTCGGTTGGCAGCTTTACAACGCTATCTGTCAGGTTTTGAGTGTTTTGCGGGTTTTGTGATAAAACTTATTTCTGTTTTTTAGTGAACGCCATAGAATCGCCCCAAGCATTGTAAAGCACCTTATGTCCGATGGCGGCAAGGCTTTCGTCAATTTTGGATTGGGTTTGCGAGGGCTTGTCCTTCACGTTGGCTTTGTCGGGATAGATGAGGTAGTTCTCGCGGAACGCATTGGGTGTCAGGTTCGGCATCATGACGTTGGCTCCCGCGAGGATGGCTTTTTCGCGCCCTTGCGGGTCGAGGGTTTGCGTGGCAGTGGCTGCCACCATGTTGATTTCGGGCATCATCAGGCGGAGCGTGGCGATCATCTTCAAAGTCAAGTCCATGCGCTCAGCTGCCGATGGGATTTGGTCTTTGTATTGCCAAAGTGGTGTGTCGGGATGCGGAATGAAAGGCCCCATGCCAACCATGGCCACATCTTTCTGTTTGAAAAACAGCAAATCGCTTGCAAGGTCGTCAAGCGTTTGGAAAGGCAAACCAATCATCACACCCGATCCTGTTTGGAATCCTACTTTCAGAAGGCTGTCGATGCAATCCAAGCGTTTTTTGAAGTCGTGCTTTTCATCGCGCGGATGAATCTTGTAATAAAGTTCCTCGTTCGAGGCCTCGATGCGCAGCAGATAACGGTGTGCGCCCGCCTCGAACCACTCGCGATAAACTTCCTCGCTCTGTTCGCCCAACGACAAGGTAATGCCCAAACTTCCATTGTCTATCTTCTTGATTTCCTTGACCAAATGCGTGATTTTTTCGGTGAAGGCCTTGTCGGAGCGCTCGCCGCTTTGCAAGGCCACGGAGCCGTAGCCGAGTTTGTGCGCCAGCTTGGCGCATTCGATGACTTCCTCGTCAGAAAGATGGTAGCGACTCACTTTCAGGTTCTTGCTGCGCACGCCGCAATAGAGGCACGACTTGGTGCAGATGTTGCTGTATTCAATCAGCCCGCGCAGGTGGACATGGTTGTCCAGGTGCGCCAATTTGGTCTGTAAGGCCTTGTCGAACAGCAATTTCTTGTCGTCGCCTTCGGCGGCTAATAGGCGTTTTATTTCCTCTTTGGAGAGGGCTTGTTTGTTTAGGATTTCCAAGATTGACATGTTTTGAAAATTTGCTGCAAAAGTAATGATTTTCAAATAATCCGAAGTTTTTCAAGGAGGTATTGTCATATTAGACCGATTTTTTTTTCATGCTCTCTGAGTGTACATTCAGGAAATTCAATACCTTTGCCTTTTCAAAAACAAAACCATGCAAATTCCATTAGACCAGTTTGAGCAAGTCATTGACGAGAAAATATTGCAACGCGGCTTGACCTATTTCAAGAAAGGCCATGTGCAAGAACTTGAGGAAATTAGTCCGAACACCTACGAAGCCATCGTTGAGGGAACGGAGGACTACACCGTCCGCCTGACCGTTGAAAACAATGTGGTGACCGACTACAGTTGCGATTGTCCATACGATTTGGGACCCGTTTGCAAGCATGTGGCCGCCGTGATTTTTTCATTGCAAGAGGAAGATTTGGGCCTGACGAAGAAAACGGCCAATTCCAAGAAATCGACTGGGTCGGGTACGAAAAAGAGCAAAAGCGTAGCGACACAAATCGATGAACTGATGGACAAAGCCTCTGTTGATGAACTGAAGGAGCTGATCAGGACTGAAGCCAAGAAAAACGCCCTGTTCCGCAACCATGTCCTATCCCACCTTGAACATTACAACGAAAACATATCCAAAGACTTGTACCAAAAGCAGTTGAAGGCTATGATACGGTCGGCAACCGACAGATACGGTTTCATCGATTGGAACAAGGCAAGGGCTTTGGGAAGGGCTGTGTATGAATTGCTCGATTCGGCCAAGAAACAAATCGACCATGGCAGTTTTGAGAAAGCCGCAATGGTTTGTTTTGCCGTGATGGAGGAGATGCTGGAAGCCTTTAATGGAGCCGATGACAGCAATGGCGACATTGGCGGGTGCATCGATGAGGCTACTAACCTGTTGGATGAAATGGCTGCGAGGTGTGAATCAAAGACCGTCCGCAAACAGATTTTCGACTTTTGCGCCGACGAGTTTGAAAAAGGCCGTTTTGCAGGCTGGGACTGGCATGAAGGTTTGCTTTCGTCAGCCGCCAATCTTGCCGAAACGGATGCCGATTTTGACCGCGTTTTGGCGTTGGCCGAAAAGAAGCAGCAGTCGGATTGGGCAAACGAAAGAATCCAAATGATCAAGTACGGCTTGCTCGTGAAGAAGAAAGGTCAAGATATCGCTGACAAGTTCCTTGAGCAGAACATGGATAATTCGAGGTTCAGGGAAATGGCCATTGAGAGGGCTTTGGAACAGAAAAACTATGCTAAAGCAGTCAAATTGGCCCAAGATGGCGTGAAAACCGATATGAAAGACAAGCCGGGATTGGCCAAAGAATGGTATGACTGGTTGCTGAAAATTGCGCAGGAACAGAATGATACGCCAAGAATCATCGAATATGCCCGTTATCTCTTGATAGACAATTTCAGGAATGAACAGGATTATTTCCAAGTCTTGAAGGAGCATGTGAAACCCGAAGAGTGGGAAGCGTTTGTCGATGGCATTGTAAGCGAAATCAAGGCGAAAAGGCGTTGGTATGATACAGGATTGGTCGGCACTATTTACATTCGGGAGGAAAAATGGGACAAGTTGTGGGAAATGGTCAAGGAGAATCCAACCCTCTCTACAATAGAGCAATACGAAAGCTATCTTTCCAAGCATTATGCTGGTGAAATGGTGGATTTGTACGCGAGCCTGATTTTGGATTATTTGGAACGCAACATGGGTCGCGACCACTACCAAACCGCCTGCCGTTACATTCGCAGGATGATCAAATTGGGCGGGAAAGCGAAGGCAAACAATCTCATCGCCCAACTTCGCACGTTATATGCCAAACGCCCCGCATTGATGCAGGAATTGGATAGGGTTTGACGGATTGGAAAATAAAATCCACTATTCCGAAAAATGCTTATATTTGCAGGGCGAAATAAATGGATATGGACAAGAAGACCGTACAGATCATACCATCGAATCCCGATGACTTTGAAAGGCAATTCGCCTACGTGGATTCTATCATCAACAAGCATCGCACAACGGCGATAGCCACGGTGAATATGGAGTCGTTGCTAACGGCTTGGGAAGTGGGTCAATACATATCTATTCAATTAAAGTCTTCCCACTGGGGCAGCAAGGTGGTCAGCGAACTGGCCGATTATTTGAAACGGCAAAATCCGAAACGCAGAGGATTCGGGAAACGCCATCTTTATAATATGGTAAAGTTCTATGACACTTATAGCACCGATGATTTTCAGCGTCTTGGCGAGCATTTGAAATTGGATGAAATTGTGCAATTACCGATTGCACAATTAGAAGACACTAACGGACAGAATGAAATTGTGCAATTGCCAATTGCACAGATATCACCAGACCGCGATGTGAAACGCGACAACGAAAACCCGAGCATTGGCATCATCCTATGCCCATCAGCCGACCGCTGTATGGTGGAATACACTTTAAGCCGCTCATTGAGCCCAACAATGGTGGCTGAATACCGCCGCAAACTTATCCCTCAAGAAGTGATGCAAAAGTCGTTGGACGAGTATTGCTCATATTTGGGAGGAAATTTGAATGTAAAAACAGAATGATAATATAACAAACAAATAATCAATAAATTAAAGCAAAAGAAGAAGATAAACACAAAGTACATATTATAAGCAGATAGCACTTGTTGCTGTCCTTGAACACCAATTTTTCCACTCGTCCCCGTATTTGCAGGGCAATACCTCAAGGGCAAGTAAACAAATGCCGTACTTGTTACGGCGTGGAATACTTGTTATGAGGTATGGGCGTGGAAACCCTGGTGTTCAAGCAAGGAATTGATTCCACGCTGTTTTATTCTCAAATTTCAAGGATAAAGTCATGCAAGAAGCACCACATATCGGAAAACTCATCAAGGAAGAACTCGCAAGGCAAGGGCGGAGTGTGCGCTGGCTTGCGGAGCAGGTAGGCTGCACAAGGCAGAACATGCACTACCTCCTTGGCCGAAGCTTCATCTACACCGATGTGCTGCTGAAAATTATTGCTGTCCGCTAAAAATTTCAAAGGATAAAAACACTTGTCCTCAATGCCAGTAAACAGGCGATGCGGACTTTTTTTCTGGAAAGCAAGCCC
>ONVP01000107.1 GCA_900321315.1 uncultured Bacteroidales bacterium | reverse complement strand
CCGGCTGCGCTCCTTGGGACAAAAAGACATTGTTCTTGACCCTGGCTTTGGCTTTGGCAAGACGTTAGAGCAAAACTACAAGGTCATGAACGAACTGGAGCGCATGCAGATGACCAGGCTACCCATATTGGTAGGCATCTCACGCAAGTCTATGATTTACCGTCTATTGAATCTCCAACAGGAAGAGGCACTTAACGGCACTACTGTGCTCAACACCATCGCCCTGCTCAACGGAGCCGACATTTTGCGCGTCCACGACGTGAAAAACGCCCGCGAAGCCGTCGAATTGGTCGGGACTTTTCGTAATTTTGCACAAAATTAAATAGCCATGCTCGACCTGTTCATCCAAGTACGCGTTTTCGACCTCATCGACATCTTTCTGGTGGCCCTGCTTTTCTATTGGTTCTACCGCATCCTGAAAGGCACCTCGGCCATCAGCATCTTCCTTGGCATCGTGGCCGTTTTCCTTATCTGGCAGGTAGTCAAGGCTTTGCAGATGGAACTGCTGACCAGCATCCTTGGGGCTTTCGTCAGCGTGGGCTTCATCGCGCTCATCATCATTTTCCAGCCGGAAATCAGGCGTTTCCTGTTCACCATCGGCGCACAGGCGCAGGAAGGCAAGCTGATTCACCGTTTCAAGTTCCTCAGAGTGAACACTTCCGACCTCGACATTGACGCCATTACTCAGGCTTGTCTGAACATGTCGGCAATCAAGCAAGGCGCGCTGATTCTGCTTACGAGGAAAAACGACTTGGACGACATCATCGCGACGGGCGTGATTGTCAATGCCGACATCACCAACTCACTGATAGAGAACATATTCTTCAAGAACAGTCCATTGCATGACGGCGCAATGGTAGTCCGCAACAACCGCATCACGGCGGCACATTGCATCCTTCCCGTTTCGCAAAAGACCAACATCCCTGGCCATTACGGCCTGCGCCACCGCGCCGCCATCGGCGTGACCGAAGTCAATGATTGCATCGCTTTGGTGGTTTCTGAAGAAACCGGAAACATCAGCATAATCTCGGAAGGCGAAATCCAAACCGTGAAACCTTCGGAACTAAAGGAAAGGATTGGGAAGGAACTGATGGCGTAAGCGAGCGGTGGAATGCAATAAACCTAAACGTCAGATATTACAGCTTATAGATTGTCGAAGTTTCTTTGGCGTATCTTGCTGATAACTCTCCCACATTGGCACCGATATGGCCCGGGTCGCAGACATAGTAGGTCTTGCCCTCGAAGACGAAATTAGTGCCCTCCAATGCCTCGGTGTAACATACCGCCGTGGCCAAATGTCCGGGGAAATACAGCAACACCACGTCCAAGCCCAACAGGTCGCGGACGAGGATGGAGAACAGGATGGCGCGGTCTTCGCAATCGCAGAAGGGATAGAAGAAAGTCTCGTCGGCAAACAACGAACGCTCGCGACCAAACAGCGCAGGGTCAATCCTTGATTTGAAGGCAGTCTGCACAAAGTTGAGGATGCAGTTGGCGGCCTCAATCTGGCCTTGTTCCGCAATGCCTTGGCGCAACATGGGATAGAGCCGGTCCTTTATATCGTCGCTCAAGCCCGCCCAACTGTAGTTCATCCACATGCAGCACGGATAGCCTTCATAAAAATCCAAGAGGTTCTTGTTTGGCGAAACCGTCACCGAAAGTTCAGGATAGCGTTTCGCCTTGAAGCTGCGGCTCTCGCTGCCCTTGAAAGCGAACTTCGGCGGACAATCCATCCGCAGCGACATCACGCGCTCGCCTCGGGTGAATGCCTTGTTGAACATCCGCACCCGCCCTTCCTCGTTCTTGTCGATGGCATAGAACGATTCGCCTTTGTGGGTAATGTAACTTCTTTCATAAATGACGTCGTCGAAAGGCAGCAAAGGAATCAAGCGGTTTTTCTGTTGCCCAATCCTGACTTTGTAGCCCGATTGCGCCAGCAGGTAAACCATCATCAGCGTGGCCTCGTTGCTGCCTTTGCCGAGATACTGCTGCGAGAGGTCGCGCAACAAGCACAGGTAGGCCCAGTCGCCCAAAGCCATTTTATCCTTCAGGCTGAGACAGTCTTCAAGCAGTGCATCGCTCCATTTAGAAGACAAGTGCAGCCAAGCATCCGCCACAGCATTCTCTGAAACTCCTTGTAGCCTGAACTTCATCTTGTTGTGAAGCCTCACCTCACAAGGTGTGCCATAGCAGGTGAAACTAAACTTTGGAATGTTGGCCCACGGTGGAAGTTGTGGCACATCGGGGCGCGGCTTGGGCTGCATTGGCGCAGGCCCAAGCGAAGGAATGGGACACACTGTAATGATGTTCGGCTGTTTCGGAATGGGCGTGTCCTTGTCGCGCTCAAAGAGTTGAGGCGGCTCGGGAAGCACCGGTTCAGGCTCGCCTTTATAGGCGTTGAAGGCTTCCCAACGCTCACGCATGGATTGGGCGTACTCCTCGTTAGCCTTGCGGCGGAACTCGTCACAGTCTTCGCAGTATCCATAATTTGAGGCTTTCAGCGGAGCGACGAACAACAAGGCCACAACAATTGCCATTATTCCTTTCATATAAATAACTGTTCAAAATTAAACTGCAATTCCTTTTGACTCGGGACTTTTTGACCGTTGACATGACCATTGATCGTTACAACTTCAGCTTGGGTGAAAACGTTCAGGGGCCACAAGTCAGAGGTCACATGTCAGCGTATCGCGTTTTATATGTAAACCAAATTTTTTCATCTACTTGTTTCAGACTTATAGTTAATTTTTTATCGAATTCGGGCCGATGATACATGTTATTCTTTTACGGATAAAAGTGGCGCAAAAATAGCAATAAAAATGAAAACAAAAAGAAATTTGGAGGATTTTTTTTCAAATCAGCCTTACTCCACCTCCATAAACCCATCCCCTTCTTCGGCATAGCGCAGCTGCCTCTTGTACGGGTCGTAGCGCAACAGCATCTGATACAGGTAGTTACGTTTCATCAACTCCTTGCCCACATAACTGTTCATCATATAATCGTATGTGTAGCCCGCATAAAGTTTTCCGAGATAGACGGCGTAATTGTACACATCTTTAAGTTCCAGCGTGTCAATGGTATAGCTATAGTCGATTTTCTGTGTCCAGAAGGAATAGTCCGTCTTGGAGTCGAAACCGTCGGTGAGGTTGTGCTCGCAAAACTGGACTGGCTTCCACTCGCCATCGTTGATTTCAAACCACGAGGCCACATTTATGGTGTTCAGGGGATGCTTGTAGCTGTATTCGTCGGTGTCGCTAAAAAGATAATCCTCATACTCGATAATGCGCCCCGAGATCTCCATCCGCGAGAGCATCACCAACCAATGCAGCGAATCAACTTGCACGTTGTCAGCGTTTTCTGGGACATAGACCTCAACGCCATAAAGTCCCATCTCCTCTGCATAAGCTCCATACACGACATCCAAGAAAAGGTCTTGGCTGAAACCGTTCAGTATTTCCATTTGCTTGCCCAATTGTGAGTTGTATTCCATCTTCACTTCGGCTTGCTCCGGAAAATAGACGGCGGCCCGAATGCCCGTCCGCTCGCCCACAAATTTCTTGGCCAGCTTCAGCTCCGTTTGGCAACCCGACATCAGCAATGCTATAATCACAAAACCGACAAAACGCACAAAACGACTTTTCATAATTTACCTCCAAACAAATCCATTTGCACCCCGTCGCCCTTGGCTTCCACGATTTCCAACGGAATATCGGCGGGATTGACCACAGTCTTTTGCTCGTTTTCCGGCCCTTCCGTTGTTTCAGGCGTTTCGGGTTCCTCGACTTCTTCCTCTTTCGGCTCGGGCTGGAATGGTTCCAAGAATTTGAATCCGTCTATCTCCTTCGTTGATAGGCGTTTACCCTTAGCCTTGTAGCTCTTGATGCCGATAAACTCCTCCACGTTGATTTCGTCGTCAGGGAAGCTGTTGCCTGCGTCGCTGACCTTGTAACTCAGCAACAAGCACGGTAGTTCGTCAGTGCTCATGGCCAAATACTTCGCCTCGGGATGCTCGCCGATGAAGGAAGCGCGGCTATTTATTTTGGTATCGGCCTCAATAGTGAAACGTTTCAGATAATGCTTCTGCGTCTCGCCTTCGATATAGACGACGGAGAAGATTTCCTCGGGGTCGAACTTGCGGATTTCAATCATGTCGTCGTCGAAGTGCGTGTTAAGGTCGAAGCCCGAAATCTTGAACTCTCCATTGCTGAAAATCTGCAAGATACGGTCTTCGCCCTTGAAAGCGCCGAGGCATTGTCCGCGCTTGTCGGCGTTGAGGCGGCGCACGGTGTCGTCGTACCAAATCTCGCGCGCGTCGAGGGTTGAAACGCCTTCCCCGCTCTTCTTGATTTCCTTGACCTCGTACTTGGTGAGCAGGTTGCCGCGCGCGTCGCGACCCTTCACGCCCAAGTCGGCGAAATCATAATCCACGGTTTTCTGCTTCTTGTTGAACAGCGTCAGCGTAACCTTGATGACCTCGGCCTCGCCGTTGGGATTCGACGAGAAATAACGCACCTTGGAATAGGGTTTGCCTTGCGTGAGGTCGTATTCCTTGTCGCGGGTGACGCCCTTCACGGCGAAGCGCTTCACATAGTGCGGCGCGCCGTTCTTGCCGTCGCGATACACGGCATTATAAGTCGTGCGGCCATCGTTCTTGTGGAACACATCGACATGGATAATCTTCTGTCCCACAAAGAGTTTCGGTTGCAACTTGACCACGGCGTATTTGCCATCCTCATGAAAAACGATGATGTCGTCCATGTCGGAGCAGTCGCACACATATTCGTAGGCTTCCTTGTTTTTCTCGCGTTTCAGGCCCTCACCCGTGCAGACGAAGCCTTCTTCCCTATTGACGTACAACTTTTCGTTGTTGGCAGCCACGGCCACAGCGGAAATGTTGTCGAAATTGCGGATTTCGGTCTTGCGCTCGCGCCCCTCGCCGTATTTCTCCTTGATGCGCAGAAAATAGGTTATGGTGTAGTCCACGATATGGTCGAGGTTGTACTTGGCCTCTTCCATACGCTTCTCAATATCAGCGAGTTGCTCGTCAGCCTTCTTGATGTCGAACTTGGAAATCTTGCGCACGGGTTTTTCGCAAAGCTTCTCCACGTCCTCGCGGGTGATTTCGCGTTTCAGCAGTTTGCGGTACTTGTCGAAGCGGCGCTCGATGCCCGTCAGTTGGTCGTCCCACGACTCGTAGTCCTTGTTTTCCAACTCTTTATAAATGCCTTTCTCGAAGAAAATCTTCTCCAAAGAAATCCAGTGCCAGCTGTTTTCGAGTTCGTCGATGAGGATGCGCAGCTCCCAACTGAGGAGTTCCATCGTGCGGTCGGTGCTGAGCTTGAGGATTTCGCTCACGCCCAAAAACGCCGGATGCTGGTTCACGATGACGCAGGCGTTGGGCGAAATCGACACTTCGCAATCCGTGAAGGCATAGAGCGCGTCGATGGTCTGGTCGGGCGAGACGCCGGGGTTCAGGTAAATCACGATTTCGCACTGCTCGGCGGTATTGTCGTCGATTTTCTTGATTTTGATTTTGCCCTTGTCGTTGCATTTCACGATGCTCTCGATGAGGCTTCCCGTGGTGGTTCCGTATGGTATCTCACTGATAACGAGGGTTTTCTTGTCCTGTTGGCTGATTCTTGCACGGATGCGCACCTTGCCGCCGCGCAGACCGTCGTTGTAGTTCGTAACATCCATGAGACCGCCTGTCGGGAAGTCGGGATAGAGCGTGAAAGGCTCGTCACGCAGGTAGGCAATGGAAGCATCTATCAGTTCGTTGAAGTTGTGCGGCAGGAACTTGGAAGCCAGACCCACGGCGATGCCTTCGGTGCCTTGCGCCAAGAGCAACGGAAACTTCACTGGCAGCGACACCGGCTCGGCGTTGCGGTTGTCGTAGGAGCGCGTCCAGTCGGTGGTCTTATGGTTGAAGACGACTTCCTTGGCGAACTTCGACAGTCGCGCCTCGATGTAACGCGAAGCGGCGGCATCGTCGCCCGTGAGGATATTGCCAAAGTTACCCTGCATGTCCATAAGCAGGTCTTTCTGAGCGAGTTGCACCAGTGCATCCCCGATGGAGGCATCGCCATGCGGGTGGTATTTCATCGTGTTGCCCACGATGTTGGCCACCTTGTTGAAGCGTCCGTCGTCGAGTTCGTCCATCGAGTGCAGGATGCGGCGCTGCACGGGCTTCAAGCCGTCTTCGATGGCGGGCACGGCACGTTCGAGGATGACATACGAGGCATAGTCGAGAAACCAGTTCTCGAACATGCCCTTCAGCGGTATCACATGATACTCATCCTCTTGAGCCTGAGCGTCTTCAACGCCTTCCAAAGTCTCATCCATCGGCTGCTCGTCCAAGGGTTCGTTTTCCAAATTGTCGTCTATTTCCATAAGCGTTTTCTGATGGGTGCAAAGATAGGGAATTTTGCTTAAAGGTGTGACAAAAATCCGACAAATCAAACAAAACAAGGAGTTTTCTTATTTTTGTGCTATAAAACTGTAGTACAAGGAGCCCTGAAAGGGCGACCTTACGTCAAGCGGGGATGAAACCCTCGCCCAAAACACAAGCATCATGTCATGCTCACTCGTCAAAAACAGATAGTCTTTATACAATTGTGATCAAGGCGGTTACGTGATGAGGGCACTTTGCACAGTTTTTTCCTTGCGGCCAATAATCCGCAGAATTTGCGGTTAATTATCCGCAAAAGTTGCGGCTTATTAGAATTATGTAACAACTTTTCCTACTTTTGTGCATCAATCATAGCCCTGAAAGGGCGACCATACGTCAAGCGGGGGTGAAACCCTCGCGCAAAACACAAGCATCATGTCCAGCTCACTCGTCAAAAACAACATCCACATCGTCTTCCACATCAAGTGCAACAGCATGGAGATGCGTGATGAAGACCTCGGCAACATATTCGCCTACATCGGCGGCCTCATCCGCAACATGAACGGCATCCCTATCGCCATTGGCGGCATCGGCAATCATGTCCACATTCTGACCACCCTACCCAAAACCATCGCTTTGGTTGATTTCATGAGAAACATCAAAGCATACAGCAGCAAGTGGATCAAGACTTTGGACGAGCAGTATTACGAAGGCTTCTGCTGGCAGGCCGGCTATGGTACCTTCTCGGTGAATTACAGAGGTTTGAATCGAGT
>ONVP01000106.1 GCA_900321315.1 uncultured Bacteroidales bacterium | reverse complement strand
CGGGTCTGCAAGGTTCTGGTAAGACCACTTTCTCGGCCAAGTTGGCCTCCTATCTGAAACGCAAGCGCAGCAAGCAAGTGCTCTTGGTGGCTGGCGACGTGTATCGTCCCGCCGCCATTGAGCAGTTGAAGGTGTTGGGCCAACAGGTTGAGGTTGAGGTATATAGCGAAGAAGGCAACAAAAACCCCGTGCAGATTGCGCAAAACGCCATTGAGTATGCCAAGCGCCAGAGCAAGCATGTGGTCATCATCGATACCGCCGGTCGTTTGGCCGTGGATGAGGAGATGATGAACGAAATCGCCAACATCAAGGAAAAGGTGCATCCGCACGAGACCTTGTTTGTGGTGGACTCGATGACGGGTCAGGATGCCGTGAACACGGCCAAGGCCTTCAACGACCGCCTCGACTTTGACGGCGTGGTGCTGACCAAGTTGGACGGCGACACCCGTGGCGGTGCCGCCCTCACCATCCGCACGGTGGTGGAGAAGCCCATCAAGTTCGTCGGTATCGGCGAGAAGATGGACGCGCTTGATGTGTTCCATCCCAAGCGCATGGCCGACCGTATTCTCGGCATGGGCGACATCGTCAGCCTTGTGGAGCGCGCCCAAGAGCAATTCGACGAGGAAGAAGCCCGCAAGTTGCAGAAGAAATTGGCACAGAACGAGTTCAACTACAACGACTTCCTGAAGCAAATCCAGCAAATCAAGAAGATGGGCAACCTGAAGGAACTCGCCAGCATGATTCCCGGCATGGACAAAGCCATGAAGGGCGAGGAAATCGACGACGACGCTTTCAAGAGCATCGAGGCCATCATCTATTCGATGACACCCCAAGAGCGAGAGAACCCGAAACTGCTGAACGGCACACGCCGTAAGCGCATTGCTGACGGCAGCGGCACGAGCATTGTCGAGGTTAACCGCCTCGTGAAGCAATTCGAGGAAACCTCGAAGATGATGCGCATGATGACCACGGGCGGCGGGAAGAAATTGATGCGCATGGCGGGAGCAATGAAACGGAGATAAGAAACTGTGGATTATATAAGAAACTACGGATTATACGGATTGAACGGATAATTGACATAGAATTTGTAGGACGCAAGCGTCGGATTGGTACGGATTCCGGTCCGCGTTTGCTTATCCGTAACAATTTGGATGCCTGCATCCTCGAAATTTTAGAATCAAATCCGTCAAATCCGCGAAATCCGTGGTTAAAATGCGAAATCCATAGATGGAAAAGACAATCAATTAGAAGAAAATGGACAATAAAATCATCGATGGCAAAATCATTGCCGAACAAATCAAGAAGGAAATCGCGGCTGAAGTGGCCAATATGCTTGACAGCGGGAAATCCGCCCCGCATTTGGCCGCGGTCATCGTGGGCGACGACGGCGCCAGCAAGACCTACGTAGCTTCGAAGGAGAAAGCCTGCCAGTCGGTGGGCATGACCTCGTCGGTGTATCGCCTGCCGGAAAGCACAACCGAGAAGGAGATGCTTGACATGGTCGAGTTCCTCAACAACGACCCTGAAATCGACGGCTACATCATCCAACTGCCGCTGCCCAAGCACATCGACGAGAACAAGGTCATTGCCGCCATCAAGCCCGAGAAGGACGTGGACGGCTTCACCAGCGTCAATACGGGCCGTATGGTGCTGAGCCAGCCTTGCTATATTCCCGCCACGCCCAACGGCATCATGGAGCTTATCAAACGCTCTGGCATTGAGACGGTTGGCAAGAACGTGGTCGTGCTGGGCCGTTCCAACATTGTGGGCACGCCCATGGCCGTGCTGATGTCGCGCAAGGGCATCGACTCGACCGTCACCTTGTGCCACAGCCGAACGCAGAACCTGACCGAAATCACCCGTCAGGCCGACATTCTCATTGCTGCCATCGGCAAGCAGGGCTTTGTGACCGCCGACATGGTGAAGCCCGGAGCTGTCGTCATCGACGTGGGCATCCACCGCATAGACGACCCGACCAGCCCGAAGGGCTACAAAATCATGGGCGACGTCGATTACGACGAGGTCTATAAAGTGGCCTCCAAAATCACGCCTGTCCCAGGTGGCGTCGGCCCGATGACCATCGTTTCGCTGCTGCAAAACACTTTGAAGGCAGCCAAGGGCGAAGTTTATTTGAAATGATTTTCATAGTTTATTGGTGACGGGATGGCCTGTTATGCAGGAACATCCCGTTTTTCTTTGGCCACATTCAACAAAATTGTTTAGTTTTGCACTATCAAATAGTATGCGACATGAGAAAAACTTGCTTCATCATCCTGATTATGCTTTTGCTGATGCCAATTGCGAAGGCCCAAAATCCGTCAAAAGGTGGCGTTTCTCCGTTGTTTGCTCCCAAGTTCAAGGCCGAGCTGCCTTCGGAGGTGAACGAAACTTCCGGCTTGTTCTTCCACAACGGGCGACTTTGGACACACAACGACAGTGGTGGCAAACCGATGCTCTACGGCATTGATACCGTGAACTTTGAGATAGTCCAGAGGATTACAATCGCCAATGCGAGTAACAAGGACTGGGAAGATGTTTGCACCGACGGCGAAATGGTGTTTGTGGGCGACATGGGTAATAACAAAGGCAATCGCAAGGACTTGACAATCTACACTTTCCCCTTGTCGGCCATTCCTGCCGAAGGGGATGCCACGATTAATGCGGATGCCATTCTTTTCAGTTTCGGCGACCAAACCGACTTCAATAAGCGCAAGGTGCACGACTTCGACTGCGAGGCGATGTTTGCCACAAAAGACGGCTTGTATTTGCTCAGCAAGGGTTGGGAAACAGGCACCACACGGCTCTACCGCTTGCCGAAAACGCCAGGAAAACATGTGGCCGAAGTAGTCAACGGCTTCGATTCGCAAGGCTTGGTGACGGGTGCCGACTACGACCTTTCCACCAATACGCTCGTGGTGATAGGCTATGTCAAGTCGTTCTGGAAGCCTTTCGTTTACTTGATTTTCAACTTCGACGAGGACGGCACCCAGCTCCCCCATCGGCGCTTCGAAATGCCGAGTTTGCTCGGCTGCCAAACCGAAGGCATCTGCTTTTTCGGCAACGGAAAGTGCTATGTCTCAGCTGAAACCTCAAAGGCGTTTTCGGCGCGATTCGTTGAAATGGATTTTCGCAAATGGATGGAAAAAACTCGGAAAAGCCTATGAAACGTTTATTTTTGACTGCAATGTGTTTTTTTCTGGCATCCGTGGCCTTTGCCCAGCATCCCAAAAAAGCCGTGAAATCCTACGAAGCCGCCGAAGCCGCGTTCCAGCACCGCGACTACAAGAAGGCGCACCAGCAAGCGCTTAAGGCAATTTTGGCCGACCCCAACTATGCCGAGGCATGGCTGCTTGAAGGCGAGATAGGGATGGAAACGGCGGACTATGTATTGGCCCAGTTGGGCTACGAAAACCTCCTGACCATCGACTCAACCTTGTTTCCGCCGGCAGCCATAACTTTGGCAAGATTGTATGACAAGCAAGGTGCCTACAATCGCGCAATCCCGCTGCTGCGTTGGTATCAGTCCAAGAAATTCGGTCATGCAGCCAACGAAACTGCGGCAGCCGAATTGCTCGAATTGGCCAAGTTTCGCGATGCTGCCGTCAGCCATCCTGTGAGTTTTAGCCCGGAAAGTGTTGGAAACCAAGTGAATACTGCTTCTGATGAGTATGTCAATATGCTGCAATTCGATGGTTCCCAACTGCTTTTCACCCGAAAAATGCAAGTTGCGGAGGGGATGCAAAAGGAGTTCCTGTTTGCGGCGCAATGGAATGGCGAAGCATGGGATGCACCGAGCCAGCTTTCGTTTGCCGTATTCCCTGAAAACGTTGACCTTGCGGCAGCCTTCATCTCCGCCGACGGACGCAAGCTCTACATGACAGGCTGCGGCTGGCAGCGCGACAGCAGTTGCGACCTCTACGTTTCCCAGTGGGATGGAATACAATGGTCTGAACCACAGTCTCTTGGAGCAGGTGTCAATACAAACAGTTGGGAGTCGCAGCCTTGTGTGAGCAGCGATGGTCGGGAGTTGTATTTCGTTTCGCGGCGAAATGGCAATGCGGACATTTATTGCAGCCAACGCAGTGCGGACGGCACTTGGGGCGAGCCGAAAAACCTGGGTGCACCTATTAATACTAAAGGTACGGAAATGGCACCGTTCATCCATCCCGACGGGCGCACGCTGTATTTCTCTTCAGACAAGCACGTCGGAATGGGCGGCTATGACCTTTTCATGAGCCGAAGGGGAGAAGACGGACAATGGCAAACACCTGTAAATATAGGTTTTCCCATCAATACAAGCGGCGACGAAATCAACTTCTTCGTGGCTGCCGATGGCAAAACGGCTTTCATCTCCTCTGTTCGCGAAGGCGGCAATGGCGGTTACGACATCTATACTTTTGAACTGCCGGAGGAAATCCGTTCAGCTCCGGCTAACTACCTCTCAACCGTCGATGTGGTGGAATTGGCTCCTGGTGAAACGTTGATTCTGCAAAACATTCAGTTTGAGTTCAATAGCTCCGCCTTGACTGCCGATTCGCAGTCGGGAATACAAATGTTGGTTGACTTTTTGCAGCGCAATCCCGAACTGAAAGTGGAATTGGCCGGACATACCGACGACGTAGGCAGTGCCCAATACAATCAAAAGCTTTCTGCCGACCGTGCCGAATCTGTTCGTAAAGCATTGGTTGATAATGGAATAGATGAAAATCGACTGACGGCGAAAGGCTATGGTGCCTCCAAACCTATCGTGCCCAACGACAGCGAGGAAAACCGTGCCTTGAACCGCAGAACAGAAATGGTTGTAACAGAATGAAAAAGAACAAATTTCTGGGGCTACAACGCCGGAATTTATTATAGCCCACATGCTTTCATCCGTCGCATGGACAAGCTCGGCAATCCTGATGTGATTTTCGTCTTTGGTGGCACCAATGACAAAAGGCCAGAAAGACATTGCGCGTCAGATGATAGAGATGCTTGAACTTGACTTCAATGTCTGAACCGATAGCGCACGGTAAGTTCGTCGTTTGACGGCATGGGTACGTCCCAATAGGGTTTTTCTTCTGTTGTTGAGACCGAAGAAGATTCGGACGCCGAGCTTGTCGAAGCGCCACTTTCATCATCCTCGTCATCGTCCCATTGGTGTATTTCCTTTTGCGGGCCTTCCTTGCGAAGCGCTATAGCCAGCACTACGCCGACAAGTGCACCGCTGAGGTGGCCTTCCCATGAGATGTTTTGCAATCGTGCCAATTCGGGAATGATGCCCCACACGAAGCCGCCATACAAGAACACCATGATGAGTGAGATGACGATGAGTTGCCGGTTGCCTCGGATGAAGCCGCTCGTGATGAGGAAAAGGTTGAGGCCATAGACAAGTGCGCTGGCTCCAATGTGGATGGTGCCCGGGTTGCCAATACACCATGTGAAAACCCCGCTGGCCAAATAGGTGATGAGGAGGACGCGGTTGGCAAGGGAAGGATAAAAGTAAAATAAGGCGGTTCCCAAAACGAGAATCGGGATGCTGTTGGAAATGAGGTGTTCCCAGCCACCATGCAAAAACGGCAAGGTGAGTATTCCGACAAGGCCGCGTGAGGTTTGCGGCATTACACCAAAACGCTCCAAATCAATGCCCAACGACACCTCGATAATTTTCACCGTCCACATCAAGGCGATGAGAATCAGCGGGATGACGAGGCTTCCGAAGAATTTCCTTTTTTCTGCTTTTTCGTCCATGCTGTCGAACCTATCAAGAATTGTTCCGCTACAAAGGTCGGAAATTTTGGCAGTCGGTGCACAAAAAACGCTCCCAATTGGAAGCGTTTTTCAAATTCTGATGTGTCATCAATTACGCCAAGAACGGCATCTTGACCACAACGGCCTTGACGAGCTTGTTGCGAATCTTGATGAAGATTTCGGTGTCCTTCTTGCCGAAGGCCTTCTGCACCAAGGCGGTGCCGATGTTCTTGCCAGTCGAGGGCGACGGGCTGCCCGAGCGCACCATGCCGATGACGTTGCCTTCAGCATCGCACACTTCGTAGCCATTGCGCGGAATGCCGCGGTCGATCATCTCGAAGCCGACAATCTTCTGGCTCACGCCGTTGGCCTTCTGTGTGGCAAAGATTTCACGGTTGAGGAAGTCGTTGCCGTCCACAAACTTGGTGATCCAACCCAAGCCAGCCTCGATGGGGCTGATGGCGTCGTCGATTTCGTGGCCGTAGAGGCAGAATCCCTTCTCAAGGCGGAGAGTGTCGCGGCAGCCCAAACCGGCGGGCATGATGCCGAACTCCTTGCCAGCCTCAAACACGGCGTCCCAAACCTGCTTGGCGTGGGCGACGGGGATGTAAATCTCGCAACCGCCCGAGCCGGTGTAACCTGTGGTTGAGAAGATGACGTTATCGACACCGGCGAAGTTGATGATTTGGAAGGTGTAGTATTCCATATCGACAACGTTGGCCATGGTCAGTTTTTGCATGGCTTTCAGGGCGTTGGGGCCTTGCACGGCCAATTGTGCCCATTCCTCGCTCTCGTTCTTGAAGTCTTCGCCGAGCGTCATGCCAAACTTTTCTGCGATTTGGCTCATCCAAGCCCAGTCCTTGTCGATGTTGGCGGCGTTGGGCACCATGAAATAGTGGTCGTCGGCGATGCGATAGACGAGCATGTCATCGACGATGCCGCCTTTGCCGTTGGGCAGGCAGGTGTATTGCACCTTGCCGTCGCCAAGAGCGGCCACGTCGTTCACCGTGCAGTATTGCATGAACTGCTTGGCCATGGGGCCTTTGGCGCGGAACTCGCCCATGTGGCTCACGTCGAACACGCCGACGTTGTTGCGCACGTTGAGGTGCTCTTCGACGAGGCCTGTGTATTGGATTGGCATGTCGTAGCCGGCAAACTCAGCCATTTTTGCGCCCAAATCGTGATGGATTTGGTTGAAAGGGGTTTTCTTTAACTCTATGTTTTCCATGTGATTATGTTTGTTGATTGTGATTAGGCGTTCTTGTTATCTTCTGGTGTCGTGCAACCCAGCTTTCTTGAACTTGGGGCCGAAGTACCAGCGTGTATAATTCAGGTCATAAACCACGGCTTCTTGCGGCTCCTCATAGTTGAGTTGGCGTTTCAGGGTGCAGCCGTTTGAGGGGTCGACCCAATAGCGCACCACTTCGCCCTCAATCTCGGCGAAGAACACCCAG
>ONVP01000151.1 GCA_900321315.1 uncultured Bacteroidales bacterium | reverse complement strand
GAGGCTGCCGCTTTCGTTGCCGAAGATGCGGATGTGTCGGGGGTCGAGGTTCTCCATGTCGATGCCCATGGCGGCAAGTGTGGCATAGTCGAGCTTGAACACGCCTTCGCTGCCGACGGCGAGCCTGTACCATGTGTGCCGCGCCAGCACCGACTGTCGGGCGTTGTCTTGGGCCATTCCCCTTGTTGCGGCGAAGGCTGTGGCGAGGAGAAACGCCATGAGGATATGTGTCTTTGTCTTTTTCATTTTGTGTTTCCTTGGTTTCATCTGCATAAAACGAGTTTCGATGTGGCCGTGGCCGTTTCGCCTTGGTCGTTGGTGGCCACGATGCGATAGATGTAGATTCCGTTTCTGAGGGCTTCGCCATTGGCGCTTCGCCCGTCCCATCTGATGGGCGTGGTGCGGGTCGAAGTGCCGGCAACGGTTTCGGTCAGCGTGGCCACCAAGCGGCCCGTGATGTCGAAGACGTGTATTTGCACCTTGACGTTGTTGCCCACCTGGTTGTGGTCGAAGCTGAAGCCAGTTTCGTCGCTAAACGGGTTGGGGATGTTGGCTGGGTTCTCGATGCTCATGCCAATGCTGTTGGCCACAGTGAAGTCGATGGTGGCCGTGCCCGAGTTGTTGTAGATGTCCCACACCTTAAGAGTTAGCGTATAGTCGCCATCGGGCAGGTCTTGCATCTTGTAGGCGATGGTGCCTTTGCCCGGGTTGTCGGCCTCGGCAACAAACCAGTCGTTGAGGCAATAGTTGCTGCGCGAAGGGCCGTTGAGTGTGGCCATGATGTCGTGTCCGATGCCTGCGCCGGTGGTGTTGATGCCGCTGTGGTCTTCCACATGAGCCAGAAGTATGGGGTTTTCGCCGGTCAGGCCGCCGCTCACGAAGAGCGTGTCGTCGATAAACAGCCTCACCATGGGACCCTCTTCGTCGGTGACGGCCTCGTCGAAGAAGCCACCGATGATGAAATCCTCGCACACGCCGTTGGCCTGTTGGTCATAGTCGGTGGCATAGTAGCTAATCATGCCACGCCCATAGCGGTAGGCGATGTCGCGAGGCACGACGAAACCGATCTTGAAGCGTCCGTCGCGCACCTCGGTCTTTCCATTGAAGATGACGCTATTGCGCAGTTTGAAGGAAAGTACCGCGGTCTCGCTTTTTTCACACACATTCTCCAACTCGGCTTCCTTGTCATAGACAGTGACGTACACCAATCCGTTGAATCCGGTGGCCAGGTTGCCTTGGTCGTCTTTCACCACGCCTTCGATTTCGACGGGCTGGAGTGCGGAGATGGTGTCGAGATAGACAGGGAATGTCTGCCAAATGCTGTCGTTGATTTGGATGGAGTCGAAGACATAGCCCGGATATTGCCCGTTGATGGCCAACGTTTCCACTTTCCATTTCGGATAGACAAGGCGCAAGGCGGGGTCGCCGAAAAACACGTAGCGCTTCTCAACGCTGTTGCCCATGGTCTTGGCCTTGCGATAAACGTCGCCCAAACGGTAATGTTCGCCGCCATTGATGCGGAACAAGTTGTTGTATATGCCCTTGTTGAACTTCTCGTTGTCGTTGCCATGCGTCACTCTCGAAGTGGTGAACATGGCAATCATGCCGCCGTATTGGTTGAGGAAAGCGTATTCTCCCAAGGAGGTGCGCATGTGGTCGTCGTAGCGGCTAAACTCGCAGGTGCCAGTGATCATCAGCGGATACTTCGGTGCGTTGCGCCACGAGTCAACGTCTTTCTTTTGCAGGATTTTCTCCGTCGCCAGCTGCACTTCGCCGCCGTGGCCCGTATAGTTCAGCACCAACGTCCCCTTTTCCATGCGGCTGTTGATGGCGGCGTTCATTTCCGGACAGACTTCGCCTCCGGGCGAACTGATTTGAGGATAAGCCCCCAAATAAATCTTGTCAACCACAACACCTTCTCCGCCAACGTTTTTCAGCATCTCGGCCATCTCTTCGGTATCCTCGAAGAACACTTTCTCGTCGTCGTTGAAGAAAGTGACCACATTGCGCCACGGCCCCATGCTGGTCGCGTCCTTGGCGAGGTATCTCTCAACCTTGTCGACCATTAGGGCGGCTTGCTCGACGGTGGCAACAGGGAAACGGCCAATACCAATGTCGGCAAGCGAGTTGGATATGCGGCCCTCGTCGGGATCCATGAAGCCGAAAAAGTCGTCAGTGACGTAAGAATAGTTCATGTCTATCGAGTTGGGCGTTTCGTAGGCTGGCACGAAATCCACTAACCCGTTGCGGTTCTTGTAGTCGTAGGAGCAGTCACCCATCAGCAGCAAGTACTTCAGTTCGCGTCCCGCGCTGCTGCCCAAGTACATCATGCGGCAGAAGTCGCGAATGGCGCTGATGTCCTTGGCTCCGCAACCGAATTCGTTATAAATCAAGTCTGTAGTAACAACAAACACGTTCAAGTCGGGGTCAAAGCGGCTGTGCAGGTCTTTCAGTCGGTTGGCTTGGTCCTTGAAGTCAGGATGGGTGATGATGAGATAATCCATGTCACGCACCCCGTGCAGGTTTTGGTTGTCGACCTGACCAAAAGGCTGTGCCGTGAGGAAACCCGACCCGTCGAATGCCACAAACTCGCTTCGGATGCCACCATTGGCCTTGAACGAAAACGTTGTTCCCGAAAGGCTTCCCTTGACGATGTTTGGCAACACTGCATCGGTGACATTCCATACCTGAACCTGCTGCGTGGCGCCCGAAAGCCTGTATTCGTAAACGTGCCCCACCGCCGAAGCCTCCGGATTGCGGAACAGCATCTGCGGGCCAACGAAACCCAATCCGCGCCACACATTGAGTGAGAGGAAATCAACATAACCCTGCGATGTGGTGTTCAACAGATTATTGTGTTTCAGCGTAATGCTCACCTTTGAAGAAGCAGGGGTCGAGGTCGTCCAGCCGCCCACAGCCGCGCCAACCGCGTAGCCATTTGGAGATACTTCTGAAATGAAATAGGTGGCTTTCTTGTCGCCGTCAACAAAGAGGTCGAAACTGGCCGGCTTGTTGTTTTTCCCGACAAGGGCAGCATTCAAGGTCATCTGACGCGACAGTATGGCATTAGGGAAGCTGAACTCAAAAGTCTTGCTCTCGTTGCCTTCCATCTTGTCGCCATAGTAAGTGCGTCCCACGCGAAAGATGCTGTAATCGTCCACTTCATGCACCTGAAAGTCAAGGAATTCCGAAACAACCGCATTGGCGTTTCCCGTTGGTTCCACGACCTCCTGAATGCGTTTGCCTTGTCCTTTTCCCGTTACTACAAAGGCATAGGAGTAATCGTCGTATGGGTTTTGGACATGCTCATACACATTGCGTTGTGCGTTGTATTCCCAGCACACAGGGCCACGTCCATAGAAAAGGACATAGTCGTTTTGGTCGAACTTGCCGTCGGCCTCGCCGTAAACGTAGATGGGGATTTCCACCAGATCGTCGTAACGCGGCATGGAATTCAATTCGGGCAGCACGCCACCGCCGTTGTGGTAGATGCGGATGGTGCGCGGGTCGAGGCCGGAAAGACTGATTCCAAGATTATTAAAGTCGCTGTAAGTCAGCTTATGAACACCCGTTTCCTTCAGTCCAATCTTATACCAATTGCCCGAAGTCATGGCTGATTGCTGCGCATAGTCATGACGGAGCGTCGCCTTGGATGGTTCAGGCTCCAACGTCACCGAAAGCACCGCCGAGATCAGTTTCTCGTAGCCACCCACAGTGTGCCGTATAGGAGCCACGCGCACCGCCAGAAAAGCTTGGTCACGATTGCGGACGGTTCGTGTATCAAGCTCATAATCAAGGCCAACCGTGTGCCGGACAGCCAGTGCCCTTTCCTCGTCGGTCAATGGAATCGACTTGATTTCCTTCAATTCGGCCTTAATGCCCACGGCATCGTCAAAGATGGGAAACGAAGCCGAATACTGCGGCATCCCGTCTGCCAGCTCGCTTGATTCGAGGCCGATAATTAATAAGGTGTCGTAGGCATTTCTGGTTTCAACTACGCCTTTCCAGCGCAATTCCATCGGGAAACGCAACGACACTTGCCCCTGCATCGGCACCGCCATCAACGCAACAAGGACGAAAAAAAATGTCTTTATGTGGCTTAATTTCATGCTCTCATTTTTTTAACACTATACAAATCAACAATATATAAAAACACAAGGCAAAACAGCAACTGCCTTTTAACAGAAAACGAAAATACAACTTTTTTATTGTTGGGAGCCAATTTTGCCACAAAAAAGTTTTTTTCCAAAAAAAATGTCCCCTAATTCGGAAAAAAGTCGTAAAATTGCAGGTTTTTTGATGCAAGCGAAAAAAAACGCTGGCGCAAAACAATAAACCCAAACGAAATGAGTTATAGATAACAAATTGCAATCAAATGTATAAGAAAACAGCATTCAAGACTTTAGCAGTCATCGTTTTGGCGGGACTATTTTCCGTGTCCTGCTCGGAGAAATCATCAAGGACCACAGGTTGGGCATACAACGATGCCAACAATGGTGGTTTTGAGGTGACCGAAATCAGCGACCAGCAGATTGGTCCCGGCCTCATCGCCATTGAGGGCGGCACCTTTGTGATGGGAGCCACGACCGACAACCTGACCTACTCGTGGGACAACACGCCCCGCAAGGTGACGGTGCCTTCGTTCCTTATGGACCGCACTGAGGTCAGCAATGTGGACTACCGGGAGTACATCTATTGGCTGAACCGTGTGTATGGCCAAAACTACCCGCAAGTGGTGCGCAACGCCGCCCCCGACACCTTGGTTTGGCGCGACCGCTTGTCGTACAACGAGCCTATGGTGGAGATTTACTTCCGCCATCCTTCCTACAACGACTATCCAGTGGTGGGCGTGACTTGGGTTCAAGCCAACGACTATTGCGCTTGGCGTACTGACCGCGTCAACGAGCTGATGCTCGTTGAGGCCGGCATCCTCGACTGGGACCCCACCCAGCAAGACGAAGAGAACTTCAACACCGATGCCTACTTGGCCGGACAATATACCGGCAAGGTGAAGAACGGCAAGAAAGACCTCTCGAAAGGCGGCGATGGCATGCGCAACATCAGGATGGACGACGGCATTCTGCTCCCCTCCTACCGCCTGCCCACCGAGGCTGAATGGGAATACGCCGCCGTCGGTTTGGTCGGCAACACGAGCAGCGAAATCGTCAGCGAGCGCAAGGTGTATCCTTGGAACGGCGACGGTCTCCGCACCGACAACAAGAAATACATGGGCAGCTTCATGGCCAACTTCAAGAGAGGCCCTGGCGACTACATGGGTGTTGCAGGCCACCTGAACGACGGTGCCGCTCTTCCGGCTCCCGTGGGTTCCTACTGGCCCAACGACTACGGCCTCTACAACATGGCCGGCAACGTTTCCGAATGGTGCCAAGACGTGTATCGTCCGCTCTCCTTCGAGGACGTGGCCGACTATAGCCCCTTCCGTGGCAACGTGTTCACCATGAAGGCTGTCGATGAAGACGGTTTCCTGATGCAGAAAGACTCGCTCGGTCGCATCAGAAGAGTGCCCATCCCGCAGGAAGAGGCCGCCAAGCGCCAAAACTACCGCACCAGTTTCAACGCCAACTATGACGACGGAGACTATATGTCGGCCATCCGCAACCGCTGGAGC
>ONVP01000030.1 GCA_900321315.1 uncultured Bacteroidales bacterium | reverse complement strand
TACAAGGTGAAAAACTCGTGGGGCGAGGCTGGCCCACACAAAGGCTACTGGTATTGCTCAGAGGCTTTCGTAAAACTGCACACCGTCTTCTTCACGCTCCACAAGGACGCACTCCCGAAAGCGATAAAGAAAGACTTGGGACTTTGATAAAAAAGCCACACTTTTGCGCATGAAAGCCGTTGAGTTTCCCCCTGCGGGGAATGGCTTACAAGTGTCAATAGAAAGAATACTCATTCCCAAAAAGGGAAAGCCAATCTTGAAATCACAAATCTTTAAATAACAAAACAATGAAATTCAAACACTTACTCACCGCAACCGCTTTGATGCTCAGCGTCAGCGTCGTTGCTCAGCCTCAGGCTAAAGACGAAGCCAAGGAAGAAAAAGGCTTCAAGTTCGAAACCATCAAGGAATTGCCCGTCACTTCCGTCAAAAACCAAAACCAAGCCGGCACATGCTGGTGCTACAGCTCGTTGGCTTTCTTCGAAGCCGAACTGCTCCGCATGGGCAAGCCCGAGTACGACTTCTCGGAGATGTTCATCGTTTACAAGACCTACCTCGACCGCGCTGAGGCCGCCATCCGCACCCACGGCGACGTATCGTTCTCGCAAGGCGGCTCCTTCGGCGACGTGCTGTATGCCATCAAGAACTACGGCCTCGTTCCCGATGAGCTGATGCCCGCCGGTGCCATGCACGGCGACTCGCTGTCGAACTTCAACGAACTCACCGCCGTCACCGACCCGTTTGTGGCTGGCATCGTCAAGAGCCGCAAAATCCAGATGGATGCCGACGGCAACCCGCTGTGGAAGAAAGCCTTGGCTGGCATTTACGATGCCTACCTCGGCGTTCCCCCGACCGAGTTCACCTACAAAGGCAAGAAATACACGCCCAAGAGCTTTGCCGAATCCACGGGCCTCAACATGAACGACTATGTGAACATCACCTCGTTCACGCACCATCCTTTCTATGAGGAGTTTGTCATCGAAGTGCAAGACAACTGGCGCTGGGGTCGTGCTTGGAACCTCCCCATCGACGAGATGATGGAAGTGATGGACAACGCCATCGAGAAAGGCTACACCATCGCTTGGGGTAGCGACGTGAGCGAGGCTGGCTGGCTGCGCGGCGACATGTCGGGCGTGGCTGTCCTCCCCGACCTCACCGCCAAAGGCCAAGACCTGCAAGGCAGCGACATGGCCCGCTGGATGGGACTGAGTGCCGCCGACCGCAAGAAAGAAGCCCAAAACAGCCCCACTCCGCAGAAATGGGTCACGCAGAAAGAGCGCCAAATCGCCTACGACAACTACGAAACCGGCGACGACCACGGTATGCTCATCTACGGCACCGCCAAAGACCAAATCGGCAACGAGTACTTCATCGTGAAGAACAGCTGGGGCAAAGCCGGCAACTACGACGGCATTTGGTACGTCAGCAAGGCCTTCGTGCGCTACAAGACCATGAACATCGTGGTCCACAAGGACGCCCTGCCGAAAGACATCGCCAAGAAATTGGGCATCAAGTAAAACGGCTTTTTTGAAGCCAACACGGTTAAGGGAAAGTCGGAAGGCTTTCCCTTAACTATAATAACAAAACAATAAAAACCAATAAGTTATGTGGAAAATCATCCTATTAGTCGGACTGCTGGCCATAGTGGTTTCCTGCGTGTCGCAATCGCCCCAAAACCCAAAAGAAATGAACAACGAACGCCTCAATTATTTCAGCTTCAACCATCACAACACCATGGCCCGCTTTAACGGAGAAAGCTATCTGGTCAGTGCCCAAAAAGACGGCAGGATCCATATCGTCATCGACGAGGGTTATCCTAATGAAAAGGACTTCTACATCGACGACACGACCATTTTCGACGATTTGAAGGCTATTGTGGACCGATACGGAATGGACAAATACAAAAAAAACTACAAGCCCAAGATGGAAATCTGCGATGGCGATTCATGGACGCTTTACTACAGTTACGACTCAAGGCGCACCATCAGCTCGGGAGGATACATGGCCTGGCCCGACAACTACCGCGAGGCGCGCCGTGCCATCGGCGAGTATTTCCAGAAATGGAGGGACTATCCCATTCAAGCCAAGGAAATCAACCTGTTCCATTACACCTGCACGAACAAGCATGGGTGCGACATCGAGTATCGCCTCGAGCGCGGCGAACAGGAAGCCACCTTATACATGCGCAACGCCGAATATGAAACGGACAAGCAATTGACAGTCGGCAACGACCATCTAACTGAGCTTCAAGAGCTTGTCAATATCTATCGCATGAAGGACGAAAGCAGCCGCACCACCGACGACGACAGCGCATCGGTTTACCGATTCTTCGTCAGCTACAACACAGGCGACACCATCGATTTCCAAGGGTACCACACCACCTTCCTCGGCGGATTGGAAAGCGCATTCGTGTGTTTCTTCGACCGTTGGCTACCCATTCGCGGCAACCTCAAAAGGCTTGAGTATTTGTTTAATTTCCCTGAATTTGGCGAGGTCAAGTATTATGTCATCAAGGAAGGTGAAGGGTTCTCACTCAGCCAATACGACAAAAGGGGAAACCGTCGCGTGGGCAATATGAACAACGAAGACATTGCGAGGTTGCAGAAACTGGTAGAGTCCTTTGGCCTTGACAAGGCCGAGGACAAATTCACGGGCAGCGACACTTGGTTCCTCTTTACCGATTACGACTCAAGAGACATCGCCCGTTTTGGCGGTCGTAGCATTGACGAGGCCTCAAGCGAGAAAGCGCAACACATTTTTGACGCCCTTACGGCATTCTTTGCGCCTTATCTCCAGTAGCCTCAGCACTAACACAAGTTAAGTAGATGTGCAAGTTTAGTTTAGGGCACCTCTAAAAACACATTTATCAAAACCAAAAAATCTCAAAAATAATGGCAGAAAAGATTGCCACATAAGACAAAAACCCGTATCTTTGCAACGGGTTAAAAGGACTGCCCAAACGGGACTTCGGCATCCTGACAACCCGAAAATATGTAAATCATGTTTAATTAGAAGTCCCCTTAAGTCATTGTGTTAGTATGAACAGACATTTGTACTTCCTATTGATGTTTTCGGCTTTACAATTTCAACTCTGTGCACAAACACCTGCTAACGATCCTCACTGGGAATTGTTGTGGCAAGACAATTTCAACGGGATAGACCTGAATAATAATATTTGGAGAGTAAGAGACCAATATGACCATTATTACTACCGTGAAAAAAATGGAGAACTTGTAATATCCGATGAAGGACAAGTCTACACAAATCGCAAAGGCCAGAATTACGATGTTAATAATGGAAAATTGAAGTTGTTTTTACAAGATGAATGTTATAGTTGTCAAACAAGTTATTGGCTTCCAAAATATTGTTCCATGCAGTATTATAACAATAATCATGCTTCCGACAGTGCTCCCTCATACTGGTACACAGGAGGGAATATTAATTCAAAACAGAAAATGCATTATGGCTATATAGAAGCAAAGATTGCGATTAATTATGGCGAAGGCTTTTTCCCTGCCTTTTGGTTGTATGGTACAGAACCCGATTTGGCATTACACCAAGGAACTGATTATCAAGAAATTGACATTTTTGAAATGACCCCACATAGGACACAACAACAAAACTCTTCCATCATACATGATTATAATTTGATGACTTCCAATTGGCATAATTATGATGACTTTGGTAATATTTCAAAAAAATTTTCAATCAACGATTACAGGAACTATCATGTTTATGGCTTGGAATGGACTCCGTCAAAAATCATCTATTATGTTGATGGTGCTATTTATCGAATTGAAGCCAATCAAGGCCTTTTCGATCCGAAAACTATTATTTTAAACTTTGCAGTTAAACGGAATCATGTAACTAGTACTACTATTTTCCCTGGCGAGATGGACGTGGACTATGTCAGAGTATATAAGCCAAGGAAAGATTATTCAACAACACAGTTGATGAACAATTACAATTTTGGGAATCATGATAACAGGGTGAAAAAGAAAATTGTAATGAACGGAAACAATGCTTTAAATGTGAATGACAACATCTATCTTCGTGCCACAGAGGGCGTTGAGATTAGCGGAACTTTTACGGTTCCGGTGGGTGCTCAGCTTTATATTGATGTAAACACAAGTTATGACTAACAATTACCACCATGAAAAGAAAATCCTTCTATTTTCATTTGTTGACCTTGATAGTTTCTTTGCCTTTCCTCTCTTGCCAAAAGGAGAAGCGTGCGCTTGGGTATATCGGGCGTTTTCATGGAACGTACATGACGGAAAATGGGAATGCCATCAATAAAACAGATTCACTCTTGTTCGTGCTGAATGATTGTGGCAAGGACTATGTCGATTTGGCATTAGCACGAAAAAACACGGAAACTGGCCGTTTGGAAATCAAAGAAAGTTGCAGCATCACCCGCGACGGGAACCATATAGAAGGAATCATACCCTATGATGCTATTTATGATTTCTCGCTTGAGCCTTTCGTAACATATTGGAGAAACTCTATATTCATTATAGGGGAAATGATATTGGATGACAACATTTGGACTTTCGAAGGCGAGTATCGTTATGATTTTAGCTATTGGCACTCAACCTATACGGAAGAATATCATGTAATAGGTAACTTTGAAATTGTTCCTCTATAAATACATCTATTATGAAGAATGGAATGAAATACTTGGCACTTTTCTTTTTTTGCCTTGCAGGACTTGCGGCTTGCGAAAAGGAGCGAACCGAAATTCCGCAAAATGGAATATATAAAGGTGAATTCATGGGGTATTATTACGACCATGAATACAACAAAGTTGAAATGGATACAATTGCCTATTATTACGTTAGAGAAGTCACTGATAATCATATAATAATAGGGTGGGACACGATTGTGAAGAACAATCTATTTATTGAAGGACATTTGCATGCATATGAATATATAAAAAAAGAAGGGTGGTGCTATCGATTCAGGTTGGCATCAATATCAGGAAAACTTGTGGAATTTGGGAACGAATACCAAATGAAAGGACATTTTTCTTGTTTGATGTGGACAGATTCTATATGCCCAGACGATCATTTTACTGGATTTCAAGAACATACAATCATGGGTGCGTTTAAGATTTATCCTATTGATTCATTTATGCAAGAATAAAACCAACCAAAAAGATGAAGACAAGAATATTACTATTTTGGGCATTGACGATATCAACTGTCGTTTATTCACAACTTAAAGTGGATAATCTAGGCCATATCGGCATGGGCACCAACTATCCCAATTCTGGGTATCGACTTCATATAAAAGGAGATGTGCTACTAACCAACTATCCCGAAGTCCCTTGGTATGAGTTTCAACTCAAAGTTGGACAGAAAGACGGTGCTGTTATTGGCTGTACAAGTGGGATTATAGATTTTTATACTTCTAATACAGGGTATAACAAACTTATCGCCAAACAATATAAGACACATGCCACTTGGGATAAAGGACACCAACCACTTGAAAAGGGTTTAAGCATCATATTAGCATTAAATCCCTACTATAATATTATAACGGAAGTCCATGACAAAGTTGAAAAAGAACAATATGGAATCGAACCCGCTGAACTTTTTTCACTAACTCCAGGAATTATTGATGTTAACGAAGATGGATATGCAATTGACTACAACCAATTGATACCGATTCTTGTTGGAGCGATAAAAGAACAACAAAAGCAGATTGAATTGTTATGGACTTTGGCTTCTCATCCAGATAAAACAACGTTAGACACCTTATTGTTTAACGACCAAAGTTCCAAACGCCAAAGGGAAAAACAAGCAATGTTATTTGAATGCTTTCCTAATCCCTTTAACGAGGACACCAAAATATCTATGTATGTTCCAAAAAACTCCAATTCAGCACAATTATGTATATATAATAACCATGGTCAACAAATCAAATCACATGTTATCACGACGACAGGAGTACAAACCATAACCATTAATGGTTCCGATTTACCACCAGGTTTGTACTACTATACTTTAATAATTGACAATACCATTGTAGATACAAAAAAAATGATATTGTTGCAAGAATAGTTTTGTCATTATTGCCCATTTTTACCATGAATTGTGTCCATGGTCATGCTCCATTCAACCCAAGGTACGGGATTAATCCCTTTATGTGAAATGGTTATGGTCTTAAGTCGTATTCACTTCCTTATTTGCTCAAAGCCTTTGCCGTAGGTTCCCATCACGGTGTTCATCGTCATAAACGCCTTGGGGTCTTCGTCTTTCACAATGCGCAGAATCTGTTGCGACTCGCGCTTGTGCGTCACCACCATGAGGATGTCGCCTTCGTGTTTGGTGTACCAACCCGTTCCTTTGATGAGCGTCACGCCACGGTTGGTCTCCTTCGCAATGCGCTCGGCCACTTCGTTAGGCTTGGAGGAAAAGATGAACGCCTGCACGGTCTGCTTGTTGCCCGTCAGCACAAGGTCGATGCAATAGCTGCACACGCCCATCACCACGAAGCCGTAAATGATGGCTTGGATTTTGTCGTTCTCGATGACGAAATACGAGCTGCCGATGATGAGGATGTCGATAAGCAAGATGACGCGCCCCTGCGTGATGTTGCGGTACTTGCAAATCATCATCGCGACGATGTCGGTGCCGCCCGTGCTGCCGCCTTGGGTGAACGCCACGCCGATGGCCAGTCCCGCCAAGCCGCCGCCAAGGATGGCCGCCAAGATTTTCTCCTCAACAAAAGGCTTGATTTCGCCCGCCATCATCGGGTCGGTGATGAAGTGCTGGAGCAGCGACATAAACACCGAGACCACCACGATGGAATACACCGTCTTGATGCCGAAAGAAGGCCCCAAGACCTTCAGCGAAATCAGCACCAGAACGGCGTTGATGACAAACACGGAAATACCCGTCGAGATGCCCGTGGCATAGAAGATGAGCGTGGCGATACCGCTGACGCCGCCGCCCAAGACATGGTTGGGGATGAGGAAGGCCGTCCATCCGAAAGCCATCACCAGCAGCGCAACGGTGATGATGAGATAACGCTTCACCTCGTCCAGGACTTGTTTTTTGGAGGTTTTCATAAGCAAATGATTTGATGGGGCAAAAGTACTACATTTAATTGACTTTGTTGCCAAAACGAGTTTCTTTTCCTATTTTTGTCTCGCCCATGTCACAAAACGGCACACTCATTCGTCTTGTGATTGTAAAAGTTCCCAAAATGGAGCCTGAATTTGAAAAGACATATCGCGACCACTACCCGAAACTGTTCAGGATTGCGGCCAAGATGCTGCAAGACCCCGAGGGCGCAAAGGATGTCGTGCAAGACGTGTTCACGGCGTATTACTTCGCCATGAACAACGAGAAAGCCATTCGCGACACGAAAAGCTGGCTCGTCAGGAGTACCATTAATAAAGGAATCGACTACAAACGGAAAATGGCAAGAACCGTCACGATGGAAAGCCCGCTGCCAGAAACAGCTGAGCAACCGCTTGACGAGGCCTCGGACATCCTCAACGCAATAGCGCATCTCAACGAGAAGGAACAGACGCTCGTCGTGCTTTACAGCGAGGGCTATTCCTACAAGGAAATCGCGGAAATGACGGGGCGCAATTTCACTTCCATCGGGAAAACCTTGTCGAGAATTATGGACAAAATAAAAAAACGTATGCTATGAAACACTTGAATGACAAAACGATACAAAACTTCATCGACAATGAACTTCCTGAAAACGACAGGGAAACGGTGGAAATGCACTTAGACGAATGTCCATCGTGCAGGCAAAGAGTTGAAGCGCAACGCGCCTTCTCCGAAAAAATGAAAAAGTCGTTGGAAACCTTGGTTCCCGACGAAATCGCGGTGCCGGAGTTCAGTTTCAGAAGGACGGCAAGGCCCGAAATGAACGTCACACGTATTGCCATTATCTCCTCCTTGTCCACGGCCTGCGCCATCGCCCTTATCATGCTGGTTGTCAATCTGATGCCGAAACCCAAGCCGGCCAACCGCATTATCGACTTTTACACCATCGAAGACTACGATGCCAACAAGCCTTATGCCGAGCAAGAGTTCGCCGAGTTCAAGATGCGTACACAAACAGAAATAACGAATATTAACCTCTAAATCCCAAAACGATGAAAAAATTGATCTTGGTTTTCATTTTAGCCATTGCGGCTTGCCATCAGATTGATGCACAAGTGATTAACCTTGTCCCCGACGAAACCTACGGAGCGGGAAACAACTGGGACAAAATCTTTGACACCTATTACGACACCGTAATGGACCGCTCCTACGGATTGCGGAAGCAACTCGTCATTTTCGACGACGGCAAAGCCATCGTCAGCCACGCCACAAGAAACAGGTATTCCCTGTTCGACGCAAACGGCAAGTTCCTGAAAGACATCACCTTGTACTTTGCCGAAAAAGGCAAGAAGCCGCGCAACCACCAGCCCGTGGAAGGTAAATTGGGTGACTTGTATTTCACTAAGGCCAACAACACGGGCGACATTTACCTGTTCAACGACAAAGGATTGATTGTCAAGGAACTGAGAATCAAATACCAAGCCTTGGAAATGTTAGCACTGGACGACCACCACATTGCCATCTACGGAGGTACATCGTGGGCTGATAAATACAGGCATTTTGTATCCATTTTGGATACAAAAACAGGCAAAGAAAAAATCCTTTGCGACGCATTCCAAAACACGAGAGGAGACCTCAAAAACAAAGGCTACTACATTTACACAGAAAGCAAAAAGAACGACATGAAAGGCCAGTGGCAAATCGCAAAAGTCAACGGCAAGCTCATCGTTTCAAACCCAATAGGTGGATTGGTGAGAACCTTCGATTTCAACGGCAACAAGATTTCGGAAAAATTGCTGGATTGGGAACCGCAAACCCTGTCCGTTGAAGAGCAGATTGCCTTGCAAAACGCACGAATCAAGGACTTGAAAGACGAGTTGCCACAAGTGACCGATGAGCGAGAAATCACCTTATACAACGACCTGATTTCCTGTTACGAAAACGGCATTCAGCGCATCAAGGAGCCTATCAATATGGGGTGGTTCACCATAGCCATCAGGGGCCACGACGACAACATCCTCTTCTTCGGCGATGCCGAGGTGGCGGGCCAAAACACGTTTCACGTCTATTCGGTCAGCAAAGGGCAAAGCATTTCGACAGGCTCCTTCCTATGCGAAGACTACGACCTTGCCATAACGAAGAAGCGGTTCGTGTGCCACGGCGAGTACTATTATGGCGTCCAAGTGCTGAAGAATTGTAAAGGCGTGCCGTTGAGGTTGGTGAGGTTTAAGGCGGAGTGAGAATAAGAAATACAAGGAATGGCATCATATTATTGGTGTCAATAAAATGGTCTATCTTGTTTGCGGATTAGAAAATAATGTGTAATTTTGCTCATTGAAATCATTATTCAAAACAAAAATAAGGCGCTATGCATTCTTTGTATTTAGGTAGACTGTCCGAAGAGGAGCGATCAACTTTGTTAAACAAATTGTATCAAATTCAAAATGGGAAATGTTATATTTGTGGACAAGACATTGATTTGGACATTCAACAGTACAATATTGATCACATTATACCATTGAACGGAAATCCACGTGGCAATGATGATGAAAGCAATTTTGCATTAACTCATGATTCATGTAACAAATCAAAATCAGATGCTAATTTGACGATTGCCAGAAGTTTGCATAGATTAAAAAACATCCAAAATCATGTTCAAAAAGAAGACAACCGTGCTGCATCATTAAAGGATGTATTACTTGAAATTGACGGTTCCAAATATGACTTTCATTATAAACTTCATGATGGTTACTTGGTTTATACTTTGGATGAATTGAATGATGTTGAACTTCACAAAACTCCCATTTTCGTTGACAAACTATCTGGAGCAGAAACGTGTTTCATTGAAGTTCCTGTTGAATATCTGTACCACGATGAAGTTATCAATCCAAGAGGCATCAATAGTAGTATTAATTTATTGGTAAAAGAGTTTTACAAGAAAAATCCTCAACTTCATTTAACTTTGGCCAGAATTGATGAAGACAAAATTAAAGTCTTCGATGGGCAGCATAAAGCAGTCGCACAGATATTACTGGGAATGAGAACCATCCTTGTTCGTTTGTTCATCAATGCAGATGTCAACATCCTTACAGAGACTAATGCTAATGCTGGTAGTAAACTGCGCCAAATTGCGTTTGACAAAGCAATCATGCGACAGTTAAACAACACACAATATCAAGAGAAAGTGAAGAAATACAAACTCGAGCACGATTTGGCCGAAGACAATTTCTCTTTTTCTGAAACCCAATTATGCGATTATTTCAAAGGCGACCGAATGAAGACTTACATTATTGATGCCATCAAAGGAGCCATCACCACTTCCCAAGAGAATAAAATGAAGGATTTCATTGATTTTGAAGGAAAAGGAAAGTCATTACCATTGTCTCACAGCACTTTTGATAAAGTGTTTTTGGCAAAGTTTGTGGATTCGAAACGTATTTTATCGACCCCAATGGATTTCAAATCCGAAGATGGAAGAAATCCCAGAGAGTTGGAAATCAGCCAAATATCGAAGCTTCTTTCATTAATAACAGATGTGATTTATGTTGGAAAATTCAATCAAGAAATTGGTTTAAACAGAATTGAATCCAGAATAGTAGAAGGCAAAGATGTTGATATTACGGATGAGCATTTAATTGCTTATCGTATGAGCAAAGAGGAAATTCTATACGCATGGACTCCTTATCTTTTGAAACTCATAAAGATGTATTTCCTTAATAATGGGTTAGCCTACATTGAATCCAGTTTGTTCCAAACCCCGTTTGATGATCAACTGTGGAAAAACCTCGAGAACTTTTTGAAGAATTTGGCACTGCTGCCAATGTGGAAAGATAGGTCTATGGCATCAACACATTTTTCAGGAAAACATCCACAAGCCTATTGGGATAAAGTTTTTGAAACAGGAAAAACACCCGAAGGAGTACAAGTACTTTCAAACAAATTGGACTATATGAATATGATTAAATAAAGATGACAAACAAAATAAGAAGGAAAAATTTTGAATCAATGATGATATTTGCGGCTTCTTGCGTAGAATCGGCTGCAAGAGCAGAAAATGTTTCCTCTTCCGAAATGTATAAAAGGATGAAGCGGGTGGGGCTGATTGAGGGTTTCATTATGAAATGCTACGAAGGCCTCCACACTCAAAGCCGACAGCATGTCACAGAAGATGTTTTGGGTGCTCTCGCCATTTGGGAAGCCAAGAAAGGAGTGGTTGCCTAATGAAAAGAGTTTACCACGGCGGTATTGAAACCATCGAGCAGCCCTTGGTACATATTGGCCGCGACAACCTCGATTTTGGCAAAGGTTTCTATGTCACCGATGTCTTGAAACAGGCCAAGACTTGGGCAACGACAAAGAGTCGATATTATATGGACGCAGTGGGCGTAATCAACCACTATCTTTTTGATTTCGACAAGGCTATCGCTGAGTTCCGCTATAAGAAATTTGAACACTACGATGCCGAATGGCTGCATTTCATAGTGGATAGTCGGAGCGGTAAATCGGTTTGGAAAGACTTCGACCTCATCGAGGGCGGCGTGGCCAATGACAGTGTAATTGATACTGTCGAAAATTTCATAGCAGGCTTGATTGACGAGGAAAAAGCCTTGGGTTTGCTGTCACAACATAGGCCAAACAACCAGTTTTGCATCTTGAACCAAAAGATAATCGACACCTGCTTGAAATTCGAGAAAGCAGTCAAAATGGAAGGGAAATGAAATGTTGAGCGATTTGTTATTGTGGAACAAGATTGGCCGTATAGTTACGCTTCTGGCGGAACGCCTCGACATTTCTGGCGAGCGGGCTTTGGATATTTTCTACACTTCCAAAACCAATGAGCGTTTACATGACCCCTCGACTCTACTCTATACTTTTGGCGATTTGTATATCGTTGACGAAGTGATTAGGGAAATCCAAAAGTAGTGCTACTAAACAAACAAAAACTCTATGCAAACATTTGATTTACAGAGAGTTTTTTGCTGTACCCGAGGCCGAGTTACAAATATGAAATTTCAGTGTTTTTCATTTCGTTGGAAAATCAGTGTTTTTCGCTTTATATTGAATTGATATATTGCATTTTGTGCAATGCTCAACCATTACAAAACATTTCCGATTATTTCAAAATATTTCAATTAAGTGGGGAAAAAGTGGGGAAAAATTCATATCTTTGCAGCGCATTAAAAATATTCCTTATGGCTACTATCACATTAAGAATGTCGGCAAAGACCGACAAAAGCACCTCAAAGCATGAAATCTTGATGCGTTTCCGGCATGGATCGATTGACCAATACGCAAAGACAAATATCTTTGTCAATGATGAGTATTGGAACGGTGACAGCGACACACCTATTTCAATCCCTCGTTTTCGCCTGATGAATGATGAGCAAAAACGACTTATCGCCGAATTGACGGATGCCTCAAAAAGGATTGAGGATGTAAAGAAGTATGTGCAACAATCTTTCATTGATTCAGGCGCGGGAAAGATGCCCATTCCGTCCGATTGGCTGAAATCGGCCCTTGACACATTCAACGGCATACGCAACACCCAACCCGAAAAGGAGCGTACCTTCTTTGACATACTCGATGAATACATTGAAAACAAGGATATTTCGGCACACAGGAAACGAACATTCAAGGTCATTGGGCGCGTGTTGAAACGTTACGAGTTATATAATGGCCTCAACCTCACTATTGACAACATTACGGGTGACACGCTGCATGACTTTGAGAAATACTTGTTTGATGAGCATAGACTGTATGAAGATGGGAAGTTGGATGACATATTGAAAGCCGTCCCCGAAAGCCGCGACCCACAGCCACGGGGAGAAAATGCCGTCTATGACATGATGGGCAAATTGAGGGTGTTCTTCAATTGGGCCAACGGGCGCGATAAGTCCTACAAGTTGGCAGAGCCATACACAAAGAACAATCCCTTTGACGCATACAGCGTTGGCGCGTGTCTGTATGGTACACCCTACTACATTACTATCGATGAGCGGAAACAACTATACCAAGTCAAATTGCGTGAACCGTTGGCGACCCAGCGGGATATATTCGTGTTCCAATGCCTTATAGGATGCCGCGTTTCAGACCTTTGGAGCATGACAAAGGACAATATCATTGACGGTGCTGTTGAGTACATTCCACGGAAAACCAAGGAGGGAAACCCCGTGACAGTCCGAGTGCCACTTACGGCCACAGCCATTGAGATACTCGAAAGATACAAAGACTACCAAGGTAAGGGGCTGTTCCCGTTCACCTCGCAACAGGAATACAACCGCAACATTAAGGAAATGTTCAAGCAGGCAGGATTGAACCGTATTGTTACGGTGTTGAACCCGACCAACCGCGAAGAAGAAAAGCGACCTTTGTACGAAATAGCAAGTTCACACCTTGCACGTCGTACATTCGTGGGAAACCTTTACAAGCAAGTGAAAGACCCCAACTTGATTTGTCCGATGAGTGGCCATAGTGAAGGATCGAAAGCCTTTGCACGGTATAGGAGCATCGATGAGGATATGAAGAAGCAAATCGTCAATCTTTTGGAGTGAGAAAATGGGTGTTCAAATCCTTGAACGCATAAACACCTTAAACGCATTGAACGGATTGAACAATTTGAACAATTTGAACGACTTGAACACCTTGAACACCTTGAACAAACCAAACAGACCGAAAATGATTACGACAACAATAGACAAAGTAAATGATGCGTTGGATGCCGTACAAGATGCCGCTTATTTGGCATTCAGATACAACGAAAGCGACCCATGGAACGAAACACACCGGCATAGAATTAGCAGCGCGTTAGATAAGGCAATACAGATGATAGAACAACCATTTGAAAAGAGTTGGATATTTGACAAATTGAGAATGGAGGTTGCGGAAAACCTATTGCAATACCCCAAAGACAGGCCTTTTGTTATGAAGGAAATAATTTGGAAATTGCTTGCTCCGTTTCAAAAAGGACTGTTTGAGCAAGAACAGACTTTTGATGTGACAATAACAAGTTACGAAGAAAAGATACTTGATTGCACAATATTAGGAGTATGGGCTTACGACACATGGAAAGAGGGTGTCAAAGATGATGACGCAAAGGATTATCTGTATATTGCAAACAACATGGCATTGCATATCATAGAAGCATTGACAAACATTGTTGAAAAAGGCTCGTTTGAGGCACGGGAAAGCCATACAGAAAAGCCTTTGTTTGGCGATGAGCAGTCCCCGCTCAACACCATTGAAGCCCGAGCGAACCCCGAGAAAAGCCAACTATCGCCCAATTCAGCAAAGACTGATGAGCAGGCAACGAAAAATAATAAGAGGATTCCAAAAATAGAGAATGCCGATGCATTGAAAAAGTACTTCAATATGAAGTTCCAAAACAACGGC
>ONVP01000214.1 GCA_900321315.1 uncultured Bacteroidales bacterium | reverse complement strand
CCACGCCCGACTTCTGGCTGTGGATGCGAGCACCGCCGAGGTCGTCGGTCGAAACGTCTTCGCCGATGACGGTCTTCACCACTTTCGGGCCCGTGAGGAACATGTAGCTGCCTGCATTGGTCATGATGATGAAGTCGGTGAGGGCGGGAGAATACACGGCACCGCCGGCGCAGGGACCGAAGATGGCCGAAATTTGGGGGATGACACCCGAAGCGTTGATGTTGCGCTGGAAGATTTCAGCGTAACCAGCAAGGCTGCGTGAGCCTTCCTGGATACGGGCACCGCCCGAGTCGCAGATGCCGATGACGGGAGCGCCAACCTTCATGGCTTGGTCCATCACCTTGCAGATTTTCAGCGACATGGTCTCACTCAAGGCACCACCAAACACGGTGAAGTCTTGGGCGTAAACGTAAACGACGCGGCCATCGATGGTGCCGTGACCGGTGACGACGCCGTCGCCGAGGAACTGTTGCTTGTCGAGACCGAAATCGACGGTGCGATGGGTCACGAACATGTCAGTCTCTTCGAAGCTGCCTTCGTCGAGCAGGATGGCGATGCGCTCGCGGGCCGTCATCTTGCCCTTCGCATGTTGGGAGTCGATGCGCTTCTGGCCGCCACCGAGACGGGCCTCGTTGCGCTTCTCCAACAATTCTTGTATTTTCTGTTCGATTAACATGGTTATATTGTGTTTATTGTTAATTCGGAATTCGGAATGCAGAATACGGAATAAGGGCAAAGCCAAATGCGCATCGCGATATTCCGCATTCCGCATTCATCATTCAGCATTTATTTTTATCCTCGCAAAGTTCAGTTAAAACGCCGCAGGTCGATTTGGGATGCAGGAAGGCGATGCTCAGGCCTTCGGCACCGCCGCGCGGGGCTTGGTCGATGAGGCGGATGCCAGCTTCCTTGGCCTCTTCGAGGTGGCCTTCAAGGTTCTCGACGGCGAAAGCGATGTGGTGCATTCCGCCTTTGCCGTTGTTCTTCTCGATGAAGGCAGCGATGGTGCTTTCGGGGCTGGTGGGCTCCAAAAGTTCGATTTTGGTCTGGCCGCAGCGCAAGAAAGCGGTCTTCACTTTTTGGTCGGCGACTTCTTCGATGGCATAGCACTTGGTGCCAAGCAGTTTTTCAAAGAAAGGAATGGACTCGTCCAAGCTTGTGACGGCGATTCCAATGTGCTCAATGTGAGATGGTTGCATGATTTATTCGAATAATTGATTGTTAAAAAATACGTATTGTGAATTCACGGTGCAAAAGTACGATAAATTCTGGGGTTTCCAACGGAAATGTTGAAGGTTTTTATTCAAGAATCATTCTACGGTTACCACAAAAAAGCGATTGTTCACTGTGTCGGCTTTCATGGCCTCTCCAAACGCGTTCGTCAGCAACCGTTCACCAACTTCGTTCAGGTGCGACAAATCAAACATCAGCAAACTGTCGCTTTGCAAAGCAATCGTATCGCACCTCATCCTGTACTTGTCAATCATCATCCCTTTCAACGAATCCGAAAGGTGACGGTTGATGGAATTAGCGGCAATGTCCTCTACTTGTTTCGCGAATGGGTATCGTATCAGGATCACCCTTACATGTTTTTCTATTAGATGCTGAATTCCTGTCAAATACGAATTGGTTTTCCATGTGAAATACGCCTTCTTTTCGGTAAACATTCTTCGGAAATCGTCAAAATATTCAGTGCCCACCAAACTATCCTGATAGGGCGTCCATTCGTGTTCGATATTGGTAAACAATCTGTAATCTATCTTTCTTTTATTCAACCCCGCAATTCTTATGCATTCCTCCAAGGGGCATCCCGAACGAAACAATGTTTCCAAGCATCCCAATTCAAACCCGTACCGATGAAAGTCCAACGAGGGGTTTCTTAAAAATGCAGCTTCAGGAAAAGACACTATGCAGATGGAACTGTCAGGAATGTTTTCCACGCATATCAGAAAGTCATACACTCCGGTACCGTGTCCAGCAGCCGTCAGCACCGGAATTCCCAATTTCTTTCCCAAAAGCCTCACATCCAACCCTTGAGCCATTTGAGAATCACCCCAAACATAGATGCACTTAGGATTTGTCGGACGGGTTGATTCCGCCCTGCCATGCATTATAGAATAAACACTCATAACAAAGATGGCCGAACAAGCCACAACGAACACTATTTTCCACAAAAACTTTTTCATGCCGTCAGAATTGGAAATAGACAAAAGGAACCGACTGCCCTCCATAAAACACAATTAACAGTATCAAGGCGAAGTACAATACCCATCGGAAAACCATGCCGAAACCTTCTATGGAAAGCCCTTGTTGCTTGTCGCGAGAAAGCCACTCCACCAACAACATAATGATAATGAACAAGTTTGTCGGCCAAAGTCCCGGCCAGTTGAAGAACCGATAGATAGCCCTAATTGTCCCAAACTGCAACATCCCTTGGAAATACTCCCAAGCCTGCCCAATGCTCTCCGCCCTGAAGATTATCCACCCAATCACCGCCAAGAAGAATGTCAAAAGCATCTGCCCCGATTCTTTCAAGGTCGGCAAAACTCGCCCTTCAGCCACTTGATTGGTGAACTTGCGGTTCTTGCCAGTTAATATCAAAGGTAGGAACAGGATGGCATGATACGCGCCCCAAGCAATGAACGTCCAGTTCGCGCCATGCCAAAAACCGCTCAATAGGAAGATGACGAATGTGTTCCTTACCACTTTCCCTTTGCTCACACGGCTGCCACCCAACGGAATATAGACATAGTCCCTAAACCACGTCGTCAGGCTTATGTGCCAACGGCGCCAAAACTCGGCAATGTCGCGGCTGAAATAGGGTACATTGAAGTTGCGCATCAACTTTATCCCGAACAACTTGGCCGTGCCTATGGCAATGTCAGAATATCCTGAGAAGTCACCGTAGATTTGGAAAGTGAAGAAAATGGCCGCAAGAAGCAAGGTGCTTCCCGTTTGCTCCGTATAGGTCGAGAAAACCTGATCCACATACACCGCGCAATTGTCCGCCACCACTATCTTCTTGAACAAGCCCCACAACATCTGGCGCATCCCGTCAACGGCAGTATCGTAATTGAACTCGCGCTTCTTCAGGAACTGCGGCAAAAGGCTCGTCGCCCGCTCGATGGGGCCAGCCACCAACTGCGGGAAAAACGAGATGAAAGCAAAGAAAGCGATGATGTCCTTCGTAGGCTCAATCTTGCCCCGATAAACATCTATGGAATAACTCAGAGCTTGGAAGGTGTAGAACGAGATGCCAACGGGCAGTATCACCTTTAACAATAGCCCGTCCGTGGAAATGTGGAACAGTTGCGCAAACTCCGTGACGAAGAAGTCGTAGTATTTGAACAGTGCAAGGATGCCAAGATTCAGGACGATATTGAGGGTTGTCCAGAGCTTGGCCTTCTTTCTTGTTTCTGCCCTTCCAATAAGCAATCCGCTGCCCCACGAGCAGAACGAAGTGAAGGCGATGAGCAGCAGGAAGCGCCAATCCCACCAGCCGTAGAACACATAACTCGCCACAACGACGAAAGCGTTCTGCAACCTCAACTGGTGCTCCGACTTGCGGATGAAACGGTCGAAGACGAACCAATAGAGCAGAAACACTATCGGAAGAAAAAGGGCGAATTGTATCGAGTTGAAAAGCATATCCCTAGTTTGGTTTGCGGCGACAAAAGTATGGAACTTTTCGTGGTTTCCCAAAGAATTATTACCTCACAATATAAAATCTTCAATATTGTCTTGATTTATGACGACAAAATCCGCGTTGGGATAAGCTTTTCGGAATGTTTCCGACAATTTGGCCTTCACTTTTGGGTTCCATTTGATTTCACAAGCAAGGATTCTGCCGTCCGATTCCTCCAAATAGTCAATCTCTTGTTGTTGCTTTGTGCGCCAAAAATAAGTATTTGACCATATCTCATTGTATGCCAGATGTTTAATTCGCTCCGAAATAACAAAGTTTTCCCACAATTGCCCAATGTCTTGCCGCATTTCGGGAAGCGTGAAATCGGCAATCAGCGCGTTGCGTATGCCGTTGTCGTAAAAGAAAATCTTGCGGCTTGCCTTTAATTCATTCCTCAAGTTCCGGGCAAACGAAGGCAAACGGAAAATGATATAACATTGCTCCAACAACACGATATATTTCTCTACTGTTTTCGCATCCATAGAGCAAGTATTGCCCAATTCGTTGAACGACACTTGCGAACCGACCTGATAGGCCAATGCCCGAAGCAGCGTGAGCAACTTGTCGGGATGCTTGATGTTTTCCCACGCGAGAATGTCTTTGTAAAGATAGGCATCTACCTGTTTTTCTTGACCATTACTCGTTACCACTTCAGGATAATAGCCATAGATGAGACGCTGCGGAAGAAGCCTTCTTTCCTTGACAAGTCCGTGATGCCGAACCATTTCCGAAAAAGATAGCGGGAACATTTGATACTGCCATTTCCGTCCTGTCAGAGGTTCGTTGACCTCATTGGCCAGCTCAAAAGCCGAACTTCCCGTGGCAATCAGTTGGATGTCCTTGATTTGGTCGGTAATCAGTTTTAGCCGCAAACCGACATCCTTGATTCGTTGCGCCTCATCAATGACAACGATTTCATTATTGCCGAATTGCGACTTCAACCTGTCTGCTGAGGCATTTTCGAACATTTTTTGTACATCCAGTTCGTCACCGCTGAGCCAAAGGCAATCATTTTGACCCGCTACCAATTCATCCAACAGCGTTGTTTTTCCCACTTGCCTTGCTCCCAGCAGTATCAGAGCCTTGCCCGAAAACAGTTTGTCCTTGAATGCTTCTTCAAGCCTTCTTTTGATCATAACTCATTTCATTTTGCGCCGCAAAGATATAACTTTTTTGGAATGTAATCCTTAAAAGTCGTAACTTTTTTGGAATATAATCCAATGTTTTTATTAAACAACTCACCCTGATTACCACCTACGGCCTCACCCAAGGCGGCTATTTCGACGATGTCCAAAACCAAGTGACGATGGAGGATTTGTTCAGAAAAGTGACGGAATAAAAACGCTGTAAATAATTGCAAAACAATTGCTTGTTTTAATGTCTTGGAAATTTGATTCTGAGGAAATCTGCTTGGAAATGGGGGATTTCCTCAAGAAATGCCACTATTGAATCATCACCTCAATAAAATAATTATTCACTGTATCTGAACGAAGAATTTCGGCGATTTCAAGCGTAAACAACCTTGCCCCGACTTCGTTCATGTGTGACAAATCATGCATAAGCAGGCTGTCACTATGCAAAACGATGGAATCATATTTCAATGCGTATTCATCAATTAGCACTCTCTTCAATGAATCAGACAAATGGCGATTGATAGAGTTTTTTGCAAACGACTCAACTTGTTCGTCAAAAGGAAATTGAATCAAAATCATCTGGGAATGTTTGTCATAAAGATGTTGAAGTCCCTTTGCATATGCCTTTGCTTTCCACGAGAACCAATCTTTAGGCTCTTCAAACAGAGAGTGCCACAAAGGAAGAGGCTCTGGATATACTAAACTATCTGCAAAAGAATACATCGAATGAGGTGAGTTTGAAAATGCCTTGTATCGGAAGGATTTTTTGTTCAAATTAAAAATCCTAATACATTCATTTACAGAACATCCTGACAAAAACACTTCTTTCAAACAATCAATTTCGAATCCCGTTCTGTTATAATCAGACAACGGATTCCTATACAAAGCACCCTCGGGAAAAGACACCACCGTCACGGCATTATCAGGTATGTTTTTCTGACTCACCAAAAAATCATATATCCCCGAGCCATGTTCTGCTGAAGTTAAGACTTGCTTGCCCATCTTATCACCCAACAACTTCATATCAAGACCTTGATACATTTGTGAATCGCCCCAAACGAACACACATTCGCTATTGTAGGTGACTGGTTTTTGACACATAAAATGCAATATGAGATACACCCCTACAATAAGAGCAGAAAACAACACCATTGCAAATAATATCCTTTTTAAAAATCTGCTCATAACATCAGAATTGGAAATAGACAAATGGAGCGGGTTGGCCACCTTCATATACAATCAATATGACTATGGCACTATATAATACCCATCGAAGTATTTTGTTGTAGTTTTCTATTGATAATCCATGCAATTTCCCTCTCTGCATCCACTCCATCAATAACAAAATGATAATAAATAAATTCGCAGGCCACATTCCTGGCCATGTAAAGAACCGATAACTCGCCTTTATTGTCCCAAACTGCAACATCCCTTGAATATACTCCCAAGCCATCCCAAGGCTCTCCGCCCTAAATAAAATCAATCCAATACACACTATGAAAAAGGTAACGAACATTGTAAAGAACTCATATAACCTATTATCCTTCAAATGATGTTTCTTCTCAAAACGTTTCCTCGATTTGGACAGATTCATCGAAATCACTATGAATATTCCCTGATACAATCCCCACAGCAAAAACGTCCATCCCGCTCCGTGCCACATACCGCTGAGCAAGAAGGTAACTATCATGCAAAGGTTCCAATACCACAACTTGTCACTGCTGCCTATCAATGGATAATACACATAATCCATAAACCATGTGGTCAAAGATATGTGGTTGCGTTTCCAGTAGTCGGCAAACGAGGTCGCGAAATATGGATTGTTGAAGTTGCGCATCAACTTTATCCCGAACAATTTGGCCGTGCCTATCGCAATCTCAGAATAGCCCGAAAAATCACAATACAATTGGAACGCAAAAAAGACAACCCCCAACAATAAGGTACTTCCGATTTGGTTCGTATAATTTGAAAACACTTGATCCACATACACCGCGCAATTGTCCGCCACCACTATCTTCTTGAACAAGCCCCACAATATCTGGCGCATCCCGTCAACGGCAGTATCGTAATTGAACTCGCGCTTCTTCAGGAACTGCGGCAAGAGATTCGTCGCCCGCTCAATAGGGCCGGCCACCAACTGCGGGAAAAACGAGATGAAGGCGAAAAAGGCGACAATGTCCTTGGTCGGCTCAATCTTGCCGCGATAAACGTCGATGGAATATGATAAAGCTTGGAAGGTGTAAAACGAAATTCCAACCGGGAGTATCACCTTTAACAATAGCCCGTCCGTGGAAATGTGGAACAGTTGAGCAAACTCGGTGACGAAAAAGTCGTAATACTTGAAAATGGCCAAAATCAGCAAATTCAAGACGATGTTGGCCGTGGTTATCAGTTTCTTTCGCCTTTGTAACCTGTTGATTTCTAATAATTTACCCCCCCCCGTTAAAATCGGGTCAATTTGCTGGTTCTC
>ONVP01000150.1 GCA_900321315.1 uncultured Bacteroidales bacterium | reverse complement strand
CGAAAAGGATAGCTTTACACATCGAAAAGGATAGCTTTACGCATCGAAAAGGATAGCTTTACACATCGAAAAGGATAGCTTTACGCATCGAAAAGGATAGCTTTACACATCGAAAAGGATAGCTTTACGCATCGAAAAAAACCCGCCTTCCGTTTCCGGAAGACAGGCTTGATTTTGGATAACTTTTCTTGATTAGAAGTTGTAGTACAGACCAAACACGATGTTGTTGCCATCGAGGTCAGCACCCCATCCAGACTCTTTGGGGTAATCCTTGGTTTTTTCCTGCTCATAGCCGAAGAAACCAATATGAGTAACAAAGCTGAAGTGGTCGTTGAAGTTAATAGCTACACCGGGCTTCAAACCTACAGAGAAGAGGTCGGTACCACCGTTAACATGGCCATAGCCAACACCACCATCTACGAAACCGTTGACATACTTAGTCTTGAGGAATGTGTAACGAGCATACGGCTCAACCGATACGGCATGAGCACCACCTTCTACGCCCTGCCAACCAAAGGCAACGCCTACGGCCCAGTTGTCGTCGATGTTATAGCCAACTTCGGGAACAAATTTGTAGGTTGTAACAGCATCCTGATGTTCTACCTTAGAACTTCCGATACCAACACCACCACCTACATAAAACTGTGCTGATGCACTAACTGTGACAAATGCCACTGCGATAACCATTAAAAACTTTTTCATAATCATACAATTTTTAAGTTAATAATATCTGTTATTAATATCTCTTTCTATTGCTTTCCGGCGGCAAAATTATAGTTTTCCTTTGAAAACGCAAAATATTTGCAAAGTTTTTTTATCATTTGCGTAAAAAAATGTTAATTCCATCTATGTAGTTATCAAACAAAAGGGCATTGCAAACCTCCTTTCGCTAAAAATTGTACCTTTGGCTACCGTCGAAGGTACTGACATTCGAGAATAAAAACAAAAAATTGTGTTTTTTGTTTTGTATTCTACTCATTTAATCGTACCTTTGCAGAAATATATAATAATGTATGGAAAAAGTATTCATTGCTGGTCCGTGCGTCATTGAGTCGAAAGAACTGCTCGACATTGTGGCCGAAAAACTGGTTAGCATTAACTCAAAAAACGGGGTCGACATCATCTTCAAAGCCTCGTTCGACAAAGCCAACCGTACCTCTATCAGTTCGTTTCGCGGCCCGGGATTAGAACGCGGACTTCAAATGCTGGCCGACATCAAGAGCCGCTATGGTCTCCGCATTCTCACCGACATACACGAAAGCCATCAGGCCCAAGCTGCCGGCGAGGTCTGCGACGTGCTCCAGATACCCGCATTCCTTTGTCGGCAGACCGACTTGCTGGTAAATGCCGCTAAAACCGGTAAGACTATCAATATCAAGAAAGCCCAGTTTCTAAGTGGGAAGGACATGCGCTACCCCGTTGAAAAAGCTCAGGATGCTGGTGCAAAAGAGGTGTGGCTGACCGAACGCGGCAACTCGTTCGGCTACAACAACCTCGTTGTCGACTTCCGCAACATCCCCGACATGCTCGACATCGTACCCCGAGTCATCATGGACTGCACCCATTCGGTACAACGCCCAGGCGGCGATGGCGGAAAGACAGGTGGCGACCGTCGGTTCGTCCCCGCCATGGCACTGGCAGCCAAGGCTTTCGGCGCCACAGGATTCTTTTTCGAAGTTCACCCCGATCCTGACCGCGCCCTGAGCGACGGACCAAACATGCTACAGCTCGACCAACTGGAGCAACTCATTGAAAAACTGAAATGATAAGGCCTTTGATACATCATGCCCCATGCATTATAACACAAAAAAAATCATTCAAATATGAGCAACGATAAATCCTCTGAACAACTGAAACTCGTCAAACAATATGCCATCCAGTGTCTGCGCGACGAAGCCGAAGCCGTCAGCGACCTCATCCCACAAATCGACGACGAATTTCAAAAAGCCGTCGAACTCATCTATAACTGTCATGGCAAGGTCATCGTCACAGGTGTCGGCAAGAGCGGAAACATCGGTGCGAAGATAGCTGCCACGCTGGCCTCTACGGGAACCCCTGCCTTTTTCATCAATCCCCTCGACGTCTATCACGGCGACCTCGGAGTAATGACCCCCGACGACGTCGTGCTCGCGCTGAGCAACTCAGGCCAGACCGACGAACTGCTGCGTTTCCTGCCGATGGTGCTCCACATGAAGGTACCCGTCATTGCCATGAGCCGCAACCCCAAGTCATTGCTTGCCAAATACAGCACAGCCCACATCAAGGTCAGTGTGAAGCGCGAGGCATGTCCGCTCAACCTGGCTCCCACCAGCAGCACCACAGCTGCACTCGCCATGGGCGATGCTCTCGCCGTGGCACTGATGCAGGTCAGAAACTTCCGGCCCAAAGACTTTGCACAGTTCCACCCAGGCGGAGAACTGGGTAAACGGCTGCTCACCACGGCGGCCGACGTGATGCGCAAAGACGACCTGCCCATCATCCCCAAGACCATGCACCTCGGCGAAGCCATCATCCACGTGAGCAAGGGAAAACTCGGGCTTGGCGTTTCGCTCGAAGACGGGAAAGTTGTCGGACTCATTACCGACGGCGACATTCGTCGTGCCATGGAGAAATGGCAGGCAAAGTTCTTCGACAAAACCGTTGAAGACATCATGACCTGCGACCCCAAGACTGTGTCGACAACAACCAAAATTACGGAGATTCAGCGCATCATGCACCGTCATAAAATCCACACCGTGCTCGTCACCGACAAGGAAAACCACCTGCTCGGCATCGTCGACAGCTACTCCTGCATGATTTAAAAAGGTGAAAAGGTGAAAAGGTGAAAAGATGAAAAGATGAAAATCGTGATTAAGTGAGTGAAGCATGTAGGGACGCGGCGTGCCGCGTGAAGTCTTCCGAGCGTGAACGAGTTATGCAAAAGTTGAAAAAAGTGAAAAAGTTTCCATTAGCATGTAGGGATGCGGCGTGCTGCGTTGAAAAGTTGAGAAGTTTAAACGTTGAAAAAACATTCTTCATTCTTTATTCTTCACTCTTCATTCTAATTAACGCTACTTTTGCACAAGCCCAGACGGCCGACTCGCTCGTCGTCAACGACCTCCGTCACGAAGGCGTCAGCTTCTCCCACAACAACAGTGTCACCCTGCTGATGAGCGGACAAGAAAAGTTCGACGACATGTTTCAAGCACTCCGGCAGGCAAAGAGCAGCATCCACCTCGAATACTTCAACTTCCGCAACGACTCCATCGCAAGCCTGCTCTTCGACATTCTTGCAATGAAAGCCCAGCAAGGCGTTGAGGTGCGAGCACTTTTCGACAGTTTTGGCAACGCGTCTAACAACCAACCGCTGAAAAAACACCACATCACAAGCCTGCGCAGAAGAGGCATTGAAATCTACGAATTTGCCCCCATGCGTTTCCCGTGGATTAACTATACATTCTCAAGAGACCACCGCAAAATTGTTGTCATCGACGGACGCATCGCCTACACAGGCGGAATGAACGTGGCCGACTACTATATCAAAGGTACCCGGCAGGTCGGTTCATGGCACGACTTGCACTGCCGCATCGAAGGTGAAGAAGTCAACACGCTGCAAGACATCTTTCTGCGAATCTGGAACAAGACAACCCGCCAGAGCATTCACGGAGCAAAATATTTTCAAGGCGGGGAGAGCACAGCTAACTTCACGGGACTCACTGCCGACACCTGCGACGAGGCCGGACGGAAAATGGTGGGCATCATCAATCGTGAACCACGTCGCAGCAACCGCATCATCAGAACATTCTACAACTCGGCCATCAACAACGCCAAGGACAGTATCAAGCTCATCAATCCTTATTTCACACTCAACAAAAGCCTGAAAAAATCATTGGCCAACGCTGTCAAGCGCGGTGTAAAAGTTGAAATCATGCTTTCCACCCGCAGCGACATCCCTCTGACACCCGACTGCAGCTTTTACAATGCTCACAAACTGATGAAGAAAGGCTGCACTGTCTGGCTTTACACGCCAGGCTTCCATCACACAAAAATCATCATGGTCGATGGTTCTGTCTGCACCGTTGGCAGCGCAAACCTCAACGCCCGAAGCTTGAGATGGGACTACGAAGAGAATGCCGTCATAATCGACCCATGCACCACCCGTCAATTAGACAATCTCTTCGAGCGCGACAAGCGACAAAGTTTCCGTCTTACTCCCAAAACATGGAAGACTTTCCGCACGCCATGGCAACGCTTTCGCGGATGGTTTGCACACATCCTTGCACCCTTCCTATAGAAGTAGCCAAAATCCCCCTAAGGGAGGACTGCAGTACTCCTTATGGAGGACTGGAGTTTTCCATAGAGAGGACGAGAGTTTTTCTAAGGGAGGACGGGACGATTGTAATTGCTTATAAATCAAGAAAAAAGGAGAAAAGGTTTTCATTTGACCCTTTTCTCCTTTTTTATGCTGCTCAGTTTGCAGCTCTTTATCAAAGAAAACCGATTGATTACTTGGTCTTCTTTTTCTTCTCTTTTACTTTCGACAACTGCTCCTTAGCCTCTTCCACTTTTTCAATCTTTGCCTGAAGGCGGGCTATCTCTTTGTTGCGGCGCTCGATTTCGTCGGCCTGATTGCGGATTGTGGTCAGAAGAGAGTTGAGTTCTTCGTTGTCGATTTCCTCGGGATAGAGAGCATTGACGCGGCTGATGAAGTCGCCAAGGATGTTCATGTAGTTGGTGAAGGCATCGAAGGCACTGCTGTAGATGCCACGGTCGACGCCCATGATTGACGGTTTGGTCGTCATAAAGCGGAAGTTGTTAGAGGCTTGCAGATAGTCCCAGTCTTGGCTGATACGTGGGTCGGCAGCTATGCGCACGCGGTCGGCAACGCTATAAAGCTTGTTGAAAGCCTCGCGCTGCATGGGGTTGCCAAGCCATGAGCTGACATCACGCTCTTCATCGGTCCAGCTAAGCGTATCGGGAACATCAAGAGCACCGACACTCTTCATCTTCATGCAGATTTCCGTCGGCGTAGAGAACGTCACGCCACGCTGTTTGGCACAAGCAGGTAATGCTCGCATAAATTCAAGAATATTGCTCGACAACGGTTGTGCGATTCCCAAGGCAGAAAGTTCCATGAAGATATTGATAATCTGGCTGCCTTCAGGATGGGAGGCAACCTCGTCCATATAAGTATCAGCAAAAAGCGGATAGCCTTCCCAATCACTATTGTTAAAGCGCAGAGAGATGTCGTCGGACAGTTTTACGTCACGCAGAAGTAATTTCAGCTTCGGAGCTAAGGCACAATGATACATGTAGTGAGGCGACTTCCAGCCGAGTACATGCTTGGCGCCTTCTGTCAACATACCCTTAAAGCCCATTTGGAAGGCCTGAAGACCGATGTCGTCGTTATAGATAAGCGACGAGTTGCGGAGAACCTTGGGCTGTTGCCCGAAATATTCTTTAATCTTCTCGCATTGCCGGCGCACTTCGTCCTTGAAACACTCTTCGTTGATTAGCGATGAGAGTCCGTGACTGTAAGGCTCAGCAAGGAATTCGACACAACCAGTCTCGTTGAGTTCCTGCAGTTTCTCAAGAACCTGCGGGGCATGCATTTCAAGTTGTTCCATACCAACACCCGAGAGTGAGAATGCCACCTTGAAGAACTTACCGTTCTCCTT
>ONVP01000149.1 GCA_900321315.1 uncultured Bacteroidales bacterium | reverse complement strand
TGTGTCGGAAGAGACCAGCAACCGCGGCGGCTCGCCACTGTTGCCCACCCACACTCTGACCGGCGACCAAAACGCCGACGCGCCTTTGGGCGGCGGCATAGCGCTGATGTTCAGCCTCGGAGTGGCCTACGCCTTGGGCAAGAAACGCAAAGAGAAATAAAGGTAGATTTTTTTTTTTGTTCGCTCTGCTTGAGCGTGGGTCGGGGGCACAAGCCTCCGGCCCTTTTTTTTGGGGCGATTGTTGGCAAAACATCATTTTTTTGGCACGGATGTTATTTATTGCCTATTTTTGCCACCTAATTCATATAGTAATTGTTCAAGATAAAGTACATTATGATTTTTGGCACGAAACGCGGGACTTTTCGACTATGACTATTGACTATGACAATTCGACTAAGGTTTCTGGTGAAGCCATCCTTTTCACAACTCATCGTTGCGCTGTCTCGCGTTTCGTGCCTTTTATGTAATAAAGTTGCACATCTACTTACTTAAATAACACTAAAATGAAAAAGGTTTTTGTTCTCCTAATGGGATTGGTTCTGTCGTCGGCACTAATGGCACAGGACTTTGTAAAGATTTCTTGCTCAAGTACTTCCGAGTTGGAAAAATGTTTCTCCGACCCTAATTTGAAGGTGCATTACTACACGGATTCCGAGGTTTTCGCCACGGCGGAACGCTTCGATGCCAAGACGATGCAGTTGCTCGACCATCAGGCTTTTGGGCAAAACGAGGTTTATACCTTGGTGTATTGCCCCGAGGCCGCGCAAAACGCCTACCTTCAGGAAATGAAAGCAGAACCCTTGCTTCAAACTGCTGATTATGTAGTAGTTAAGGGTGTTGTTGTGCCTTACAAGAACGACGGCGCGGTGGCCATCTTCAACAAGGTCGCCCGTTTGCCCCGCCTCAACCGCGACTTCCCCACGGTGACCGTGGTGGATGCCCGCATCCGCGAGATGCTTGACCAAGTGAACATGGACTCGCTTGAGGCCATCGTTCAGCACATGCAGGACTATGAAAGCCGCATGTGGAACTCCGACAACGCCTTCGCCTGCTCCGACTGGATTGCCGGACGTATGCAGGCCCTCGGCTTGGAAGTGGAGCAGCAGCCGTTCAATGCCAACACTTGGTTGGGCAGCGGCGAGGCGGCACCGAATGTCATCGGCATCCAGCGCGGCACGCTCTATCCCGACACCTACGTGGTTTGCGGCAGCCACTTCGACTCGTTCTCCTTCGATGCCATAATGGGCAGCGGCACTTGCCCCGGCGCCGACGACAACGCCACGGGCGTGGCCAGCGTGTTGGAAAGCGCGAGGATCTTGACCCAGTACGAGTTTGAATACAGCATCGTCTATTGTGCCTTCGGCTGCGAAGAAATGGGCCTCTATGGCAGCGAAGCCTACGCCGCACGTTGCCAACAGCAAGGCATGGACATCATCGGCTACTTCAACAACGACATGAACGGCTACCTCCACGGCGACCAGATCCACATCGACTGCATCTATCCCAATTCGGTGGAGCCTATCGGCACCTATTACATGAACATTGGCGAGGTGTATTATCCCGAAATGCCTATCCGCCACGTCAACTTCACCTCGGGCGACAGCGACCACACCTCGTTCAACAACCACGGCTACATGGGCATCTATCCCTTCGAAGACTACCAAAACTACAGCCCTTACATCCACACGCCCAACGACATGATTGGCAACAGTGTGAACAGTTTCGAGATGTCGCAGCGCTACTGCCAGATGAATATCGCCTGCTTGGCCGAGATCGCCAATCCGATGGGAGAGGCACCGCAAGTTTATTGCAATCCGGTGACGAATTTTGGAATCCTTGAGCCTTCCACCAAAGAGATGACAACGATTTTGATGGCCTGGGGCGCGCCCGAAGAAGGTTCCACTGGCGAGCTGAATCGTTTTGAAGTGTATCGCGACAATGCCTTGATTGCGACCTTGGGCAATGATGTTTATGAATATCTGGATACCATCACGGTGGATGCCCAAGCGGAGTATTACATTCTTGCGGTTTACAGCGACGGATGTACTTCGGCCTCGGAAACACTTATCGGTGAAGGCATTTATGATCATGTGAATGAAATGAACGGCAATGGCATTTTTGTCTATCCCAATCCCACTGAAAATCAGTTGAATATCATGGCGAATAGGCTCCAAAGAATCGCTGTTTACAATGCGATGGGACAGTTGGTCGAGACGAGAGTCGCGGATGGTGACCGGTTTGTGCTTCAAGTTGGGGACTATGCTCCAGGACTTTATACGGTGCAGATTGTCACGACGGATGGAATGGTGACGAAGAGTGTAATCGTGAAATAATCGGTTCCCCTGCGGGGAATGGAGTTGCATCAATATTATTTGGCGGCGGCCAATGGGGTTTACGAATCGTAGGCTCCATAGGTCGCCGCTCATTAAATGTACACTAATCCGTTTCCCGGAGGGAAATCCCAATCATTTTAACTCCAGCAAGCAAACATTCTCCACATGCTGCGTATGCGGGAACATGTCCACGGGCTGCACTGCCATCACTTTGTAGGCCGAATCAAGCAGTTGTAAGTCACGGGCTTGCGTTGCGGGGTTGCAGCTGACATAGACGATTTTTCTTGGGCGGATTTTCAGCAGCTGTTCCACCACTTTTTCGGCCATACCCGCACGCGGCGGGTCGGTGACGACGAGGTCGGGGCGACCGTTGGAGGCGATGAAGTCGTCGGTGAACACTTTGGCCATGTCGCCAGCATAGAAGGTGCAGTTGGTGATGCCGTTGATTTCGGCGTTCACTTTCGCGTCGGCGATGGCAGCCTCAACGTACTCAATGCCAACGACTTTCTTCACGAAACGCGAGAAATACTGCGCAATAGTGCCTGTGCCCGTGTAGAGGTCGTACATCAGCTCGTCGCCCTGTACATTGGCCAAGTCGAAGGCGGTTTTGTAGAGCCTTTCTGCCTGATACACATTGGTTTGGAAGAACGACACCGGCCCGATGCGGAACTTCAGGTCGTCGAAACCGGGTCGGGGAGAGGCCATCGTTTCCACGAGGTAAGGCTCGCCTTTCAGGCACTCAAACGGCAGGTCGTTGATGATGTCGTTGAGCTTCGGGTTGATGACCAACAGCAGCGACACGATTTGCGGGAAGGCCATTTCCAAAGCGGGAATCAGCTCGTGACGCACCACTTCGTTCTCCTCGCCGATGACCAAAATCACCATGAACTCGCCCTTCGAGTTGCAGCGCACAACAAGGTTGCGCATCAAGCCCTCGTGGGCGCGGAAGTTGTAGTAGGAGAGTTTGTGCTCCATCGTGAACTTCCTGACAAACAGACGAATATCGTTTGAAGGGTCGGCCTGAAGGTGACATTTTTCAATATCGACAACGCGGTCGAAAAGCTGTGGCAGGTGGAAACCGAGGCCCTTGCAGGCGTCCTCGTCGTGGGTGCCAGTGGGCGCGCCGTCGGTGAGCCATTTGCGGTTCGAGAAAGTGTATTCCAATTTGTTGCGGTAGCGGAACTGTCGCTCGCAGCCGAGAATCGGGCGGATTTCGGGGTACTCGATTTTCCCGATGCGGTCGAAGTTGTCTTGAACCTGCTTTTGCTTGTAGTAAGTCTGCCACTCGTAGGCCATCTGTTGCCACTTGCAGCCTCCGCATAGTCCAAAATGCTGGCACACAGGCGTTACGCGCTTCTCCGAATACTTCTTGAAGTTCTTGATTCGGCCCTCGAAAAAGTTCTTCTTGCGCTTAAACACCTCGATATCGACCACGTCGCCGGGCACACCAAAAGGAATGAAAATCACGCGACCTTCAGGCTTGGCCACCGACATACCTTCGGCTCCAGCGTCTATAATTTCCACGTTCTCAATGAGTTCGGGCTGTTTTTTGACTTTGTTTCTCATATTTCTTTTTACTATGGCTTATGGCTGATGACTATGGCTACTTTTACGTTATGTGAAGTTGCCATAGTCATAGGCTATTGGCTATTAAATAATTCCCACGACTTTTTCGCCTGTTCCTCAAACATCTGCCAGCCGTTATAGACCTTTGCGCCCCAAGTGCGCCCCAATTCCATGAAGGCTGTTTCTTTCGGGTTGTAAATCAAGTCGATAAGGATGTGGTTGTGCGTCAAGCCTTGATAATGGATGTCTGGAAATTCGTCGATGCGGGGCATCATGCCCAAGGGCGTTGCATTAATAATAAGGTGTGATTTTCGCAAAACCTCGTCGGTCAGTGTGTCGTAGGTGAAAGTGCCTTTTTCCGTGCTTCTGCTGATGGTCGAGAAAAGGATATTGCGCTGTTTCAGAACGTATTGCACCGCTTTCGATGCGCCGCCCGTTCCCAACACCAAGGCGTGTTCAATCTGCCGACCTTTTAAGGCGCGTTCCAAGAGGATGTCGAAGCCGTAAACATCTGTGTTATAGCCTTTTGTCTTTCCATTTTCCACTTTCACCGCATTGACAGCACCGATTTCCTTGGCCGTGTCGTCAAGCTCGTCCAACAGCGGAATGATGGCTTCCTTGTAGGGAATCGTGACATTGAATCCGCAAAGCTCGGGATGCCCGGCCATGATGTCGCGTATGCGCTCAACCGACTGGATGTCATAGTTTTGATAGCGGCAATCCAAACCTTCGTGCTTGAATTTGTTGGTGAACAAGTCGCGGGAGAAGGAGTGTTTTAGTGGATGTCCGATAAGGGCGTAAAGTTTCATGCCTATTGAGGTTTGTTCGTTGTTTTCTCTTTCTTTGTGGCCATGTTTTCGGTGAAGATGATGATTGCCGCACCCAAGATGATGATAACCAAGGCGATGAAGAATTCGCCGTTGATGGCTGGCCACTGCCAATGGTAACCCGACACCTTTTCGCTGCCGTCTTTGAGGACGGTGGTGATGGCGGTTTTCCAAGGCCAGATGATGGGCAGCGAGCCGAGGATGAAACCAGTCAGCAGGGCCACGGTTTGGTCGTGGAAACGCTTGAAGATCCACGAAAGCAGGTGGGCGAAGGCAATCAGTCCGACCACCGCGCCGATGACGACGGGAAGGAGGATTTTGACGGCTTCGACGGGCGAGGTGGTCAGCAAATCGACCGCGTCAATCATCACGTATTCGTAGTTGCCCATGAGCAACAGGACGTAAGAGCCTGAAAGTCCGGGCAGTATCATGCTGCAAGTGCCGGCCACGCCACAGAGCATCAGATAGACGAAGTTGTGGTTTTCTTGCGCCGGCGTACCGAAAGCGATGCAAAGCGCGATGCCAGTGCCAACGAGGAAAAACACGATGCTCCCAAGGCTCCATTTGTTCACCGTGCGCCCTACATAATAGATGGAAGCGAGGATGAGGCCGAAGAAGAAAGCCCAGATATAGACGGGATAGTTGGCGAACAGGAACTTGAAGAGCTTGGCCACCGACAGGATGGCCACGGCGATGCCGAGAAACACGGCCACGAGGAATTTCAGGTCGAGGTGTTCGGCGAAGGCTTTCCATTTGCCGGTGAACAGCAGTTTCAGTGCCGTGAGGTTGCACGACTTGATGCTGTTGATGAGGCGCTCGAAGATGCCGGTAATCAGGGCGATGGTGCCGCCCGAAACGCCCGGAATGACGTTGGCCGCGCCCATGCCCATGCCTTTGAGGAAGTTAGAGAGGAAGTTCATTGTTTTTCTTTTTGTGTTGTTCGA
>ONVP01000142.1 GCA_900321315.1 uncultured Bacteroidales bacterium | reverse complement strand
GCTCTCGATATTGAGCGGCATAATCGGGTCGTGGACGGATAGCCTGAGCAAAAACCAGCCGTCGCCGTGGTCTTTGTCGAACGAAACGCGGTGATGTCCGTCGGAGAAGGTGGAGTAGATGTTGGAGTCCAAGGCGCGGGCGGCGGCGTAGGCGTTGCGCTCGATGCAAGGAATCTGCACGAGGCCGCACACGGGGTCGCAGGTCATGCCCAAGTGGTGTTCGAGAGCCATCTCGGCGGCATATTCGATTTGGGCCGGACTGCCTCCAAAGAGCTGGTTGGCAGCAGCGGCAGCCATGGCGCAGGCCACGCCCACCTCGCCTTGGCAGCCCACCTCGGCACCCGAAATGGAGGCGTTGGTGCGCACGATGTTGCCCACCAAGCCCGCCGTCACTAAGGCGCGGATGATGCGCTGGTCGGCGAAGTCGTAGCCATGTGAGAGATGGTAGAGTACCGCAGGCATCACGCCGCACGAGCCACAAGTGGGTGCCGTGACGATGACCCCTCCCGAGGCGTTTTCCTCAGAAACGGCCAAAGCGTAGGAATACACTAATCCGCGGCTTTTCAACGTGTGTGTGTAGCCCGATGCCTTGATGTGGTAGGTGGCGGCCTTGCGACTCAAGTTGAGCGGTCCGGGCAGCACGCCTTCGGCCTGCAAACCACGCTCAACGGCGGCTTTCATCACCTGCCACACCTCCATCATGTAATCCTCGATTTCCTTCTGGTTTTCATGCTCATAGACATATTCCCAATAGGTTCTCCCCTTTTTCTCGCACCAGCCGAGGATGTCGGTCATTTTGCTTAAGGGGTAGAGGTCGGGCTGTTCGCTCGTTTTGCCCTCTTCTGCTAAGTTGCCGCCCCCGATGCTGAACACCTGCCACTCGCCGAGCCGGTTTTTTTGTGCGTCGAAAGCCTTGAACAACATGCCGTTAGGATGAAACGGCAAGCTGATTTCGGGTTTCCACACAATCTCGGTCGGAGCTTGCAGGGTGCTGAGGATGGCCCAGTCGGTCATGTGGCCCTTGCCAGTGGCGGCGAGGCTGCCGTAGAGCGTCACCTCAAACGAGGCGGCGTTGGGGAAGCGGCTGTTGAAGATGGAAGCGGCTTTTTGCGGTCCCATGGTGTGGCTGCTCGAAGGGCCGACACCTATTTTATATATGTCTTTGATGGTTTTCATGGCTGCAAAGGTAAGGTTTTGCCCTTGTTTTTGGACAAATTGTCGAAAAAAATGAAAAATTTTCGCAAAAATGTTTGGCGGATTGAAAAAAGTTGTATTTTTGCAGCCGAAAACAAGGGGCATTAGCTCAGTTGGCTAGAGCGCTTGCATGGCATGCAAGAGGTCATCGGTTCGACTCCGTTATGCTCCACAAAAGAAAAACCCGCTGTCAGCGGGTTTTTTGCTTTGTATGTCTCGCCATCACTCTTGGCTTGTGACCTCCCACATCAACGCCTCGGCCACGCCATCGGCGAAGAGCAATTGCTGGTCGTTGAGGTAAAGGAACTCGCGGGTTTGCGTGAGTCGGCCTTGGCGGATGAGTGGTTGCGCCTGTTGCTCGCAGTAGGTGGCGAAGCGTTCGCCCATCTTGTTTTTCAGCCATTTCAGGTCGATGCCCCAATGGGTGCGCAGGCGCAGCATAACGTATTCGTCGTAGGTTTGTTCGGGAGTAAGCGTCTCGCATCCCGCGTCGCGAAGTTTCGCGTCTAAATATTTCTCCACGCTCGAAACATTCCACTGCCTCGATGCACCGTCGAAGGAATGCGCCGAAGGTCCGAGGCCGAGATAAGGTGTTCCGAACCAATAGCTTGCATTGTGCTTGGAGTGTATTCCACGGCGGCAGAAGTTGGAGATTTCGTAGTGCAGGTAACCGTTTTCTGCGGCGCGTCGGCAAAGGATGTCGTAGTCGCGGAGGACATCGTCCTCGCTGACGGGCGCGGCTTTCCCCAGTTCGATTTGCTTGGTCAGGATGGAATTAGGCTCCAAAGTGAGCGCGTATGCGGAAAGATGTGGGATGTCGGCCTCGAAAAACAGGTCGAGGTTGCGGTTCCATTGCTCGGCGTTGGAGGTCGGGAGGCCATAAATCAGGTCGAGGCTAAGGTTCTCGAAACCAGCTTGTTTGGCCAAGAAGAGGCATCGTCGGGCGTGTTCGGCGTTGTGCTTGCGGCCCAAATACTGCAAGTCGTTGTCGAAAAAGCTCTGTATCCCGATGCTGAGGCGGTTGATGCCGATGTTGCGCATGGCTTGCAAGTATTCTAACGAAAGCGTGTCGGGGTTGGCCTCAAGGGTGATTTCGGGGTTTTCGGCGATCGGGTAATGTATATTAATAAGGTGTAAAATCCCTTCGAGTTCCTCGGTCGAGAGTAGGGAAGGGGTGCCGCCGCCGAAATAAACCGTGCCGACGGGTTCGTCGTGCAGGTAGTCTTTCCTAAGCATAATTTCCGCCTTCAACGCCTCCAAAAACCTGTCTTTCAGCTTGATGGATGGAAGCGAATAGAAGCCGCAGTAGCCGCATTTCGACTTGCAGAAGGGGATATGGATGTAGAGGCCTGCCATGGCGCAAAAACAAAAGATTCCCCTTTCGGGGAATGGCATTTCCATTCCCTAAAAGGGGAATCTTTATGGTGGATTTAGTCTTTCTTGCAGTCCTTGCAGCAGCCGGAGATGCACTTGTAGGCCATGCCGGCGAGGCAGGCACCGACCAGCGGGGCCACGATGAAGAGCCACACTTGACCCATAGCGCTCCAAACGCCGTTGGTGTTGGAGAACAGGGCAACGCCAAGCGAGCGGGCAGGGTTCACCGAAGTGTTGGTCAGCGGGATGCTGATAAGGTGGATGAGGGTCAGGGTGAGGCCGATGGCGAGGCCGCCGAACTTGCCGTTGGCGTGGGTGCTGTCGGTGACACCGAGGATAACCATCAGGAACACGAAGGTCAGCAGAGCTTCAACGAGGAAGGCTCCACCCGTCGAGATGGCTTGGTAGCCCGTTTCGGGACCGCCGCAAGCCTTCTGGAAGTATTCGCCAAAGCCGTTGGAGGCGAACACGCCAGTCGTGGAATCACCCGTGGCTTTCCAAATGACAAGCAGCAAGGCACCGGCGATGATACCGCCGATGAACTGGGCTGCCCAGTAGGTGAGCATTTCCTTCAGCGTCATGCGGCCATTGGCCCACACACCGAAACTGACGGCGGGATTCAAGTGAGCGCCCGAGATATGGCCGATGCCGTATGCCATGGCCACCACAGTCAAACCGAAGGCAATGGAAACGCCAAGGAAACCGACATGTCCGAAGAGGGCTGTACCGCAACCTCCGAAAACAAGAACGAATGTGCCGAACAATTCGGCGAAAAATTTGTTGCAAACTTTCATAGTACTTTGATTTTAAATTAATTAATAATTGAGTTAAGGTTCGTTTTCATTATTATTGACCGACGGAACAACGCCGTTTCAGTTTTGCAAATGTACAAAATAATCCATAGCGCACACAATTTTCAGAAAAAGCAGCTGTTTTTTCAAAAATTGGCGGTTTGGGCATGGGAGGGAATCCCAAGCCTTCCGATTGGGGCAAATCACCTCTTCCGAAATGAAATGCAAGAAAAAATATTCCTTGTTTTTGCAAAACCAATCCAATTATTTCCTAATTTAGCGCATTCTTTCAGAATAGGGATTTCGTCACGCGTCCCGAAGTCCCAGTGTCAAAAGAATCTCGAAATCTGAAATATTGAAATTTGAAATCAACGAATATGAGCACCAACTTTGACCCCCGCGCCAACTACGAGCAGACCAAGCAACAGGCCGGCTACGTGGAGCGCAAGAAAGCCACCCAAGAAGACTATGACCGCATAGGCTTCATGTCGGGATTGGAAGTGCACCAGCAAATCAAGACCAAGGAGAAGCTGTTTTGCCACTGTCCCGCCGGAAAATTCAACAAGTTTGAGGACTACGACGCCGAACTGATCCGCCACATGCGCCCGACGCTGTCGGAACTGGGCGAATATGACGGCACCGCCCTGATGGAGTTCAAGACGAAGAAGGAAATCGTCTATCGCATCAAGAGCGGCACTGCCTGCACCTACGACATCGACGACACGCCGCCCTTCCCGATTAACAAGGAGGCGCTGCACAACGCCATCGTCATTGCCCTGCGTTCCAACCTGAACATCGTGGGCGAGGTGCACATCACCCGCAAACAATACTTAGACGGCTCCATCCCGACGGGCTTCCAACGCACCGCCATCATCGGCGTGGAAGGCCTGCTGAAACTGCCGAAAAAGGACATTCGCCTGATCCAGTTGAGCATCGAGGAAGATGCCTGCCGCGAAATCAGCGACATCGGCCACCGCCGTATCTATCAGACCGACCGCCTCGGCGTGCCGTTGATCGAGACCGTCACCTATCCTGACTGCAAAAATCCTGACGAACTGAAGGAAACTTGCGAATACATCCGCTTCCTTGGTCGCTCGACGGGTTTGGTTCGCACGGGCATGGGTGCAGGCCGCCAAGACGTGAACGTGAGCTGCACGGGTGGTACCCGCGTGGAGCTGAAGGGTGTGCAACACGCCAAGTGGATTCCCGAACTCTCTCATAATGAGTGCTTCCGTCAGTGGTCGTTAGTTCAGTTGCAAGAAAGGCTGAATCGCGAAATCGGCAAGGAAGGCTGGAAAGTGGAAGTGGCCGATGTTTCGTTCCCGACCGACTATCTGCCCATCTTGGACAACAAAGCCAAAGGCGGCGCATTGAAACTCGTCAAGTTGCCGAAGTTCCGTGGCGTTTTGTCGCATTTCACCCAACCCGGCAAGATGTTTGCCGACGAAATCGCCGACCGCCTGAAGGTCATCGCCTGCCTCGAGCGGCCCAACATGCTCCACGATGAGATGCTGGAACCCGTTTTGAGCCATTCGCAGTGGCACAAATTGGCCAAGCGCATCCACGCCACCGACGAAGATGCCCTCATCCTCGTTTGGGGACCCAAGGAAGACATGCCCACTGCCATCGAGACCATCGAAGAGCGTTGCCTCATGGCCTTCGACGGTGTGCCGAAAGAGACCCGCAAGGCCATCTGCAACGGCATCACCATCTTCGAGCGCGTGTTGCCTGGTGCCGACCGCATGTATCCCGACACCGACTCGGCGCCCATCCCGCTTGACCAAGCCTTCATCAAGGCTATGCGCGCCGAGCTGCCTTCCGAAATCATCGACCGCTACTATAAACTCAAGGAGTGGAATGTGCCGCAAGACTGTTTCAATTACATTTTCTCCAGAAACTGGTATCCGGCTATGGCCGAAGTCGTCGAGAAACTCGGCGTGGAGGGCCGCACACTCGGTCGCTTCGTCGGCATGAGACTCAAGAATTTGTTGGGCAAGAACGCCGCCTCGAAGTTCAACGACAACACCTTATATAATATGTTCGCATTCCTGAAAGAGCAAGGTTTGGACTATCGTTTGGCCTGGAACATGGCTCCCGCTTTGGTGGACGACGCTTCGCTGCCGATGGAGCAGGTTTTGGAAAAGATCGGTTTTAAGCGTTTTGCGAAAGACGACCTTTTGACCAAGCTCGACAATCTCTGCGCCGGCTTCGCGCCGAAGAAGAAGTCTTGCACCGACCTCGACCGCATGAACTGGATCATGGGCCAGATGCGTGAAGCGACGGGCAACATCGAAATGAAAGAATTAGCTAACAACATCAAGTAGCCATTTTGCATTTGAATCAATAAAGCCGCCGCATAGGATGTTTTCAGTCTTGTGCGGCGGCTTCTGTTGTATTGAAAAGGTATGGCTTTTGAAAAATAGAGATTATTTATTATTGCTGTCCGCTAAACATTTGTGTGGGTAGAAAAAACAGGCTGAACTTTTTGGATAAAGTCCAGCCTTTATCGTTACCTTTGTTTCTGCTAA